>JBARQK010000100.1:0-3658 GCA_049643705.1 Saccharimonadaceae bacterium (SeqCode)
AGACATACCAGGCCTTATTAAGGCCTACCATCCTAGAGATGGGCATCGTCACACTCTCACCGGAGGCAAGCGCGGTGATAATGATACAGAGTGAGGAAAAACAGCTCCTCCCCTGGGCTCGAGTCGGATTGTCCGATACTCGAGTCCAGGGGATTTTTCATTTTATCTGAGAAATCGCACTCGACCCAAGTGTTATACTAAAACAGATGACATTCACATCACGTTATGGGAAGTTGAACCCTCAACAGCGCAAAGCAGTCGACCAAATCGACGGCCCTGTTTTGGTTATCGCCGGCCCAGGTACAGGCAAAACGGAACTGCTCAGTATGCGCGTGGCGAATATACTCCAAAAAACCGACACGTTGCCAGAGAGCATATTGTGTCTGACTTTTACGGACAGCGGTGCTGTCGCTATGCGCGAACGTCTGACTCAAATCATCGGCCCAGCGGCCTACAAAGTTGCCATTCATACCTTTCACAGTTTTGGCACGGAAACTATCGGCCAAAACCGCGAATACTTTTTCCGTGGTTCGCAGTACCGTCCAGCCGACGATATCGCCACACACGAGATACTGACTAAAATATTTGATAGCTTGAGTCATGAGAACCCCCTGAGCAGCAAAAACAACGATCAATACGTCTATATGAGCGAAGTAAAGACCGCTATATCCGAACTGAAAAAGAGCGGTCTAACTAGTGATGAATTGATAAAGATAATCGACGACAACAACTCGATACTCGATAACGTCGAAGCGCAACTAGCCGATATATTTGACACGCGAGTTAGCAAAACCACAGGTAGTTTAATGATGCCGATCGCAGAATCAGTCGCTCGTTTGTCGGTCAGTCAACTGCCGGCAGGCTTTGCACCACTCAGCTCTATTTTAGCACTCAGCATGGCACATGCTTTCGATGATGCGGTTGAGACAAACTCGACAAAGCCAATCACGGCATGGCGATCGAAATGGATGGAACGAAATGACGACAAGAAATTAGTCTTTCGCGACCGCAAACGACACGGACGACTGCAAGCACTCGCCCATATCTACTACAGTTATATCGCCGAACTTGACCTCGCGGCGCTATTTGACTATGACGATATGATCCTCCAGCTGGTTCACGGACTCGAAACTCAGAATGATCTGCGATATAACTTGCAAGAAAAATACCAGTATATTTTGATTGACGAGTTCCAGGATACAAACCTGGCACAACTGAGAATTCTATTTAACCTGACCGACAGTTCGGTCAACGAAGGTCAACCAAATATCATGGCAGTTGGCGACGACGATCAAGCAATTTATAGTTTCCAGGGCGCTGACGTTAGCAATATAAATCGATTTATTGAACGATTCCCAGAGACCAAACTCATACCGCTCAAAGACAACTATCGCTCAACGGCTGTTGTTATCGGACACGCTAGGGAAGTCATCATCCAGGGCGAAGATAGGCTAGAACATCAAATAGCTTGGCTAGACAAAGACCTAACCGCACATCGCACGTCAGACACGCTAGTTTCATTGACCGAACTATCGACTCCATCCCATGAACGTCAACATGTCGCAGAATCAATCGCAAAATCGATCGGTTCAGGCACAAAACCAGCTGAAATCGCCATAATCGCTCGGAGACACCGCGATCTCGAAGCGTTGGTGCCGTTTCTAGAAAAAAAGAATATTCCTATCAGTTACGAGCGTCGAGACAACGTGCTCGACAGCCCGCCAGTCAAGGCCGTCGAACTGATCGCACGTGTTGTTATCGCCTTGCAGAGATCCGAACATGATATTGTCAACAGCCTAATGCCAGAGTTAGTTAGCCATCTTTCGCTCGGTTTTGAAGCGGTAGATATCTGGAAACTCAGTCTCAAAGCTTACGAACTCCGCACTCGCTGGATCGATATTATGATCGCATCGTCAACCTTTAAACCATTAGCCGACTGGTTGATCGATTTATCGCAAAAAGTACCACATACTTCTTGCGAGGAGATGCTAGACACGATCGTCGGTAGCGACGAAAGTCCAGCAATCAGTCAATTATACCAATATTACTTTAGTTCCGACCAATTAACAAACCAAGCAAACACCTACCTGGCATACCTAGAGGCACTACGCTCGATCCGCAGTAAACTCCGCGAGTACCAACCTGATCGTGCCTTGACCTTGATCGATTTCATCGAATTCATCGAGCTTCATCGACAGATCGGATCGCAAATCACTAGTTCGCATCAGATCGGTAGTGACGGGGATGACGCCGTGCGACTGCTGACTTCGCATAAATCAAAAGGTTTAGAGTTCGACGAAGTCTACATTCTCGACGCGACCGACAGCGCATGGGGCCAAAAAGCCCGTTCCAAAAATCGTCTGATCAGCTATCCAGAAAACATGCCTCTAGCCCCAGCCGGAGATAGCTATGACGAGCGAATCCGTCTATTTTTTGTCGCAATGACACGCGCCAAATCACATCTACATATCAGCTATTCCGCCAAAAGCGACAACGGCAAGGACCAACTACCGGCGAGTTTCCTGGCCGGGACGACACTGTCAGAACCATCACGACCCGATGCAAAAACCGGTGATCAGCTAGCCGAACAATTAACTGCCGAGTGGCACGATAGCGTTCTAAAAGTTGCGCCAAACGATATCAAAAAGCTGCTAGCCTCGAGCCTAGAAAATTACAAACTCAGCGTAACTCACCTGACGAACTTTCTAGATGTTACCAGTGGTGGCCCGCAACATTTCCTAACGAACAATTTATTGCATTTTCCATCGGCAAAAAGCTCGAATGCCGGTTATGGCACGGCCATACACTCGACGCTGCAAAAAGCCCATGATTTTCTAGTCGCTACCGACGAACGTCGACCAGTCGAAGATATCTATGGTGATTTTGAAAGCTTTTTGCGAAGTGAACGATTAGTCGAAAACGAGCACGAAAAATATCTGCGCCGCGGTATCGCCGCGCTAGGCAGCTTCCTCGGCCAAGAATACGCTAGTTTTAATGTCAAACAACGCACCGAACTAGACTTTCGATCCCAAGGCGTGATCGTGAACGAAGCACACCTGGCAGGTAAACTCGACCTTGTTGAAATCGATAAAAAAGCAAAAACCATCAGCGTCCTCGACTACAAAACCGGCAATGCCTCCGTCTCAACCAAAGGTAAGGATGACCGTGAAAAGATCAAACTCCACAAATACAAACAACAGCTCATGTTCTACCGACTGCTATGCGAAAATTCACGCGATTATTCATCATACGACATAACTAGCCTAAAGCTACAGTTCGTCGAACCAACACCGAGCGGTAAAATAGTTTTCCTGGAATTTGACATAACAGAAACCGACATAGCAGAATTTAAACAACTGATTGGCGCGGTGTGGCAAAACATCAAAACACTTGACCTGCCAGACGTATCTGAATACGAACAGAACTACAAGGGCATACTGGCATTCGAGCAATCACTGCTTGACAAAAGCTAGCATATAGATTATAATAGAAGGATAATCGCACGATTTCTTTTCGTCGATTGTACATCGACAGGAATAGTGCAACAACCTACGAGACACCAGGAAGGGTGATCTTATGGCAAGCAATCAGGTCCAGGACTACCGAAACAAGAGGGACGCCTACGAGAACGCCAGAAAGTCGGGCACCAAGGGCAAGG
>JBARQK010000101.1:0-4100 GCA_049643705.1 Saccharimonadaceae bacterium (SeqCode)
GTGTATAGTTTGTCTCGTCGTTCGTGAGCCACAGATTTGCGAGCCGAGTCTCGTAATTACTCCACCCGTTGTACTCGGTGGTTACAGTTTGTGATTGCATTTCTGCTACGTTCATTGTTATTTCTCCTTTACTTTACGTAACGGACTTAAAACACGGGCCGCATGGCAAATCTGTCAAGGTGGAGCGCCCCTTGACGTTTACCAACGGGACGAACGACCTTGACGGGTTTGCTCGGTGCGTATAATGAGGCAGTACGTGAAGTGACATGATATTAAATAATCATTATCAGCTATAATCTAGGTATGAATGACAGCTCATCACTCCAGTTCCTTATAGGAACTACCGACGACGGCAAAACAGTTTACGGAGACTTTAAAAAATCAGGTCACTTTATATCGTCTGGGCATGCGGGATCGGGGCATGCAAGCTACGACGAAGCAGCCTTCGTCACAAATCTGCTACAAAACTACTCACCTGATGAGTTACAGTTCGTCATGATTGATCCTAAGCAAGTACAACTGACTCCATATGAGGGTATCTCGTATTTGTGGCGACCGCTATCTCTTACGCCGGAGGATACAAAGTCCGCTGTAACTGACTTGATAAAAGAGGTAGATAGGCGATTCAAACTATTTACTGATGCTGGCATAAACAAAATTGCTGAGTACAACGCAAAGACTGAAGACAAACTCCCGTTTATCATCCTACTTTGCACCGAGATTGCTGATTTGATGATGGTAGATAACAAGTTCTATGGTGATGCGTTCAACAAAATCTGGATGCTGGGCCAGGCAGTCGGAATTCATATGTATATTGCAACACAGCGTCCAAGCGAGGAGGTGCTTCCAGGTGAATTGATGGGTGGCGTATCTGGCCGACTTGTATTTGCAGTAGCGTCTGCCTCTGACAGTGAATGGCTACTAGGTGACTCGGGTGCAGAAAAAATTACTCAACAAGGCCGCCTCATATTTGCCGAATCAGTTGTAGCGCCGAAACAGAATGTTATGGCCGCCTATGTCTCTGATGAAGAGGTCATGCGAGTTGCAGATCTTTGGCGTAGCCAAGCCGATTCGCATCACTAAGCTCCTCAGCTCTTAGCTCGCGCCATTTAACCGTTCGTTCATCTCTGTTAAGATATATCATATATGGCAAAAGGTATCATCTACATCATGTCGACAGCCGTGTCTGGCCTCATAAAGATTGGCAAAACCGGCACGAGCAACTATCAGGAACGCATGCGCGCCTTAGAGGCGAACGGCTATTACAACGTAGCCGGACTCAAGCGGTTTTTCGCAATAGAGCTTGAGGACTTCGACGATAAGGAGAGCCTACTTCACGAAATCTTTAGTAAGCATCAGGTTGGCAATAGCGAACTGTTCGCTCTCGAGCAAGATTTCGTCAGACAGCTACTCCTATCATTTGATGGCAACGTCATTTACCCAGACAAAGTTGATAAAGAAAAAGAGTTTGATGTCGTAACTGTTGCGCGTAAACAGAGTGCACTATTTAGTTTTTACCGCAAAGGATTGCAAGACGGCGACGAAATTCGATTTATTCCCGACAATACAATCATCGCAACTGTTGTTGGTGAACGTGAGGTTGAATACGGCGACCAGAATTGGAAACTATCACCATTGACGTATAAGATATTTGAAGACAAGGGCCAATTAAACAGTAGTGGCGCATACCAAGGCGCTAACTACTGGCAGTTCAACGGCAAGAAGCTCAAGGATTTGCCGGACATTACGTCTTAGGGCGCTAATCTGATAAAATCAAAACAGAAGATTCGTGTTCTAACGCTTGCGAGAGAACAGGAGTCTTCTTTTTGTTGGTGTTAATTACTGATTTTGCACTTACTGTGAGCCGTCGGCCCAAACTACGTTACGGATAGTTTGCGAGAGCCTATAGGCATTTGCATGAGAACATACCCCAAGGTAAGACGAGTAATTATCGGCATTGACTTTTGAATGTACTCTCTTTTGTGTTTTTGTGCGGACCACGGTGGCGTGTGGCAGTAAGACGTAGCCAAGAAAATCTATGCCCTGTCTCCATGATCGAATCGACACTTTTGATGGATGCAAATCAAGTTGAAGTTCGGTTTTTAGAAAATTACGAATGGGTGTAATGAGGCTTTCGAGGTATGCTCTGTCCGATGAGACGATCACAAAGTCATCACAGTAGCGAATATATTGCTTAACTCCAGGGCTTTGTTTCATAAACCAATCCAATTCATGGAGATATATGTTCGCAAACAACTGGCTGCTAATATTGCCGAGCGGAATGCCTTTACCGGTTTCAGCACCATGGCTCAGAATAATCGTTCGTATCAGCTCCAAAGTTGCATCATCTTGAATATGGTGAGCAATAAGGCCCAGTAATATCTCGTGGTCAATCGAAGCAAAGTATTTTCGTACATCGCACTTGAGCGCATATACTCCTTTTGTGTCATTTTTGCTTGTACCGGCAAGAAAAGATTTCAGGCGCGACACGCCAGCATGAGCACCTTTATTGACGCGACAAGAGTAGCTATCGTATATAAATCGCCTCTCAAAGAGCGGTTCAATGGCTGTAACGACTGCCTGATGTACAATTCTATCGGCTACTGTTGCTTTATGTATTTGGCGTTGCTTTGGGTCATGTATGGTAAATCGCTGGTAAGATTTATGCTTGTAGAGACCAGATGAAAGCGGCGCATGTAGGTCGGCGAGATTTTTTGGAAGATTCTTTTGGTATAGAGCAACATCTTTTCTCGATTTTTTACCTCGCGAAAACTTCCGCCATGCGGCTGACAATGCTTTAATAGATACAATATCTGTAATTATTACTTTGAGAGGGTTGGTTTGAGCGTGGCTATCGAGAGAGAGAGAGAGAGAGAGAGAGGTTCCGCGCTGCGGAAAGTTCCCATTGTCAGTAGCGTCTATCACCTATATGCATCCTTTCATGAATGTTTAATTGCATTTCCAAAATCAGAGCGCTATAGCCTCGGCGCGACGTGTCAGAGCGAAATACTTGAGCTCCTACGACTGTCGTTGCGCGCCGCTAGCAGTGCTAAGCCGTCAGATAAGGCCACCTATATTAAAGAAGCGTCTGTACGACTCGACAGTCTTCGCTTGCTCCTCAATCTATGCAAAGACTGTAAATGCGTTTCTAACCAGACCTACCAGCAGCTTGACTCAACCTGCAACGAGATTGGACGCATGCTGGGAGGCTGGCTAAAATCTATCACGAGCAGTCCCTGACCGACGGAGACGACCAGTTGTCATTCCGGTTGTCAGCCCAGTTGTCGTTCAGCTTCAGCTGGCGGTCGTCGTCCCACCGGTTGAGGTACGGAACGTTCGACCAGTCGGTATAGCGCAATCCACCGTCCGGTGCCACTGAGTCCAGACGCATCCAAACTCTGTATTTTATACGAGATACATATCTCTAGCGGATTGCACGGAGTGCTCGATATTTTGCCTGCGCACTTACCTCATTCGTAAATAAGATAATTCTGTCAGTTTCAAAACACGGAATCGGTGACGTACATCCGTGAACATACGTTCAGTAACCAATTCACTTCCTATTTTAGCAAAAATTAAAAACGCCTCTGCTAAAGCAGAGGAACGGGTAAGGGACAAATTCAAAAGTGAGTGCAGGTATCCGGAGAGGTGAAGTTTTCAAGGAACAAAGTCCAAGAATACAAGACCCCTCCGGATACCAAGGAACCAAGGTTCCAGTATCAGCACTCCCTGACCGACGGAGACGACCAGTAGCCATCCCGGCTGCCAGCCCAGTTGACGCGCAGCCCCAGCCGGCGGCCGCCGTCCCACCGGTCGAGGTACGGAACGAGCGACCAGTTCTCGTCGTACTTGAGCTGGTAGCCCGTGAGGTTCGGAGCCGAAGCGCCATTGAACCACGCGAGTGACCACTCAGGGAACTGGATTAGCGCCGAGAAGACCTCGCTGGCAGCAGTGTCGGCCTGACCCCAGAAGGAGTCGGGACGAGCGCCTCGGCCATGTTCGGGGTCGAAGGCCAGCCAGACGGGCTCCGTGAACTCGACCTTGTTGGGGGCGAGACGCAGATTACGCTTGTCAGCCTTGACGCCCTCCCAGCGGTACTT
>JBARQK010000102.1:0-3145 GCA_049643705.1 Saccharimonadaceae bacterium (SeqCode)
GCCCTAGGCTACGCCAATGGATACCTTCCTGAAGGTGATCCATATTCTCTAGGTGCTGCATCCACAACGTATCGAGAATCTGCAAATAAACTTCGCGCTCAACGCCGCGCATGATCTCTTCGCCGAGCTCTTTTTCCTTTGCTTTGTAAAGCTTCTCGACTTCCCTGAGGCCATCATCGCGTCGAGTCTTGTCTTTTTTAATCTCACCGATCTTTTCGACTTGCTTGTCGGTCAATGGGAATACCGAGGTGAATTCCTTGGCAAAGTCCGGATTGTTCTTTGCAGGTAAAGCTGTCAGGTCGGTTATCTTGTCTTTGATCAAGCGATCAATCTCTGGTCGGATATCACTTCCGTCCAAAATCCTGCGTCGCATAGTATAAACAACTTTACGATGTCGATTGATAACGTTGTCGTACTGAACAACATTTTTGCGCGCGTCAAAGTTATAGCCCTCGACTCGTTTTTGCGCCGCTTCGAGCGTTTTACTGACAGCCTTTGCCTGGATAGGTTGGTCGTCGGCCACTCCGAGTCTGTCCATGAGCGTCGCAATGCGCTCACCCTGGAATATCCTCATCAGATCGTCTTCGGCCGAGACAAAGAACTGGCTGTCGCCTGGATCACCTTGACGACCACCACGACCGCGTAGCTGGTTATCGATCCTTCTCGATTCATGACGTTCGCTACCGATCACAACCAGGCCGCCTAGGTCTTTGACGCCTTCACCGAGCATGATATCAGTACCGCGTCCAGCGATGTTAGTCGCTAAAGTGATAGCGCCCTTTTGCCCGGCACTGGCAACGATCGCAGCCTCACGTTCATTATTCTTTGCGTTGAGTATCTCATATTTTAAACCTGCTTTGTCTAGGTATTCAGCGATAACTTCGTTTTTAGCGATCGAGCCTGAACCAACTAAAACTGGGCGTTGTTCTTTGTTGTACTTTTTGATATCTTCGACAATTGCCCGAATCTTTGCCTTTTCGGTTTTGTAGATTAGGTCTTCGTGGTCATTACGAGCCAGACCTCTATTTGATGGCACCTGAACAACGTCTAGACTATAGATCTGCTGGAATTCTTCGGCTTCTGTAAAGGCCGTACCAGTCATACCAGAAAGCTTTGTATATTGACGGAAGTAGTTCTGGAACGAGATGCGAGCTAATGTCATACTTTCCTGCAAGACAGCAACGCCTTCTTTGGCTTCGATCGCCTGATGCAAGCCTTCGTTATAACGGTTACCGATCTTTAGTCGTCCAGTGTGCTCGTCAACGATGATTACTTCGCCGTCGTTAGTAACAACATAGTCCTTATCGCGTTTAAACAAAGTCTGCGCACGCAATGCCTGATTCATATGGTAAATTGCACGGACGTAGTCTGGAGAATATAGGTTTTTGATACCGAGTAGCTTTTGAACCTTCTCAACACCAACATCGCTCAGGGAAACAGAACGTCGTTTTTCATCGAGGATGTAGTCGTCAGGAACCAGTTTTGCCGCAATTTTCGAGAACTGATAATAACTATCGGGATTTTCCGAAGCTGGTGCCGAGATGATCAGTGGCGTACGAGCTTCGTCGATCAAGATCGAGTCAACCTCGTCAACGATCGCGTAGTGCAGATCGCGTTGGCGTACCAGCTCGATCTCGTTAACCATGTTATCGCGTAGATAGTCAAAACCAAATTCATTGTTTGTGCCGTACGTGATATCTGCCGCATAGGCTTCTTTGCGAGTTACTGGACGAAGTGTGCACATGCGCTTGTCGGAGTGAGCCTCGTTGTCGTAATCTTTTTCATATATATACGAAGCGTCGTTAATGATACAGCCAGTGCTCATACCTAGAAAATCATACAGTTCGCCCATCCAACCAGCGTGAAGTTGCGCCAGGTAGTCGTTGACCGTAACGAGGTGCGCGCCCTTGCCTTCTAGCGCGTTTAGGTACAGAGGTAGTGTCGCCACCAGAGTTTTTCCTTCACCTGTTTTCATTTCGGCAACGTTACCTTCGTGCAGAACCATGCCGCCCATCAACTGAACATCAAAATGACGCTGCCCGAGAACGCGCGTAGCTGATTCACGAACCAATGCGAATGCATCCGGCAAGATATCGTCGAGAGTCACGCCCTTTTTCTCGAGGCGCTTTTTTAGAACCGCCGTCTGCTTTCTCAGCTCAGGCTTTGTCATCTTTTTGTACTTATCAGCTAATGCGTTTACATCAATAACTCTTTTTTGCAAACGCTTGATGATCTTTTTCTGTGGATCACCAAATACCTTACTCAGCGCCTTTTGTCGACTTACCATATCTATCAATCCCTCGTTATTTCTAGTAAATTACTGTCTCAATCTCTGGTTAATTATACTCTGTAATAACGGATAATAAAAGTAGTCCGCGAGAGTTTTGCGAACTACTTTTCGACTTATCGTTATTGATTTTCGCGAGCGTAACTTCGTTTAAATCGTGCTAGGATCTTGCGACTGCCAACATGCGGCACGACAGATTCCTTATATTTCCTCAGCTGAGCGGCTAGCTTTGCTTCGACAATGTCGACAGCGGCTAAGGCATTTAGGGTTGAGTCTTTGGCTGTAAAGGTCTTGTCTGGAGCATGTAGAATAACTTCAACTTCGTATTTATTACCCTTTGGACGGTTAACTTCACTGATCACGATCTCGCCTTTAACGGATTTGCGGGCGTGACGCGGTAGATATCTATCGAGGCGACCGATCTTTTTCGTGACGTATTTTTTGGTTGCGTCGTCTGGAGTGTAGCGTACACCGGTGATAACAATATGTTCGATCATATGTCCCTCCTTTGAAGCGTTCGCTCGAGCTTCTGATTACATTATACGCTCTTTTCGGAGGAATTGCAGCGTTGATGCTAAGCGTGACCGCGTGGCGTTGGGCGCTTTACGTACAGATCATTGTTGCGTCGTCGATCGTTGATCGCCTTTATGGCAGCGGTGACCCACGGAGCGACTTCACGCTCAGGCTGATCGAAGCGCATACGGTCTCTATCGACCGGCTGCTTTTCATTGCTAACAACTCGCAGCTTGGTGATGAGTGGCCTATGGTCTGAACCCATTTTATCCTTATGAACATAAGCAGCGCCCGGGACATATTTGCCATCATCACTAACCAGAATATGATCGATTCGTCGCTTTT
>JBARQK010000103.1:0-4097 GCA_049643705.1 Saccharimonadaceae bacterium (SeqCode)
TTATTAGATATATAACCAAAACCGAAATGAGCCGAAAAAAAATGAAAAAACCTTGGTCCGACATCAACGCGATCTATCAGATATATCCTCGTAGTTTTATGGATGCAAATGGCGACGGTATCGGCGATCTGCGTGGTGTTATCGATCGATTGGATTATTTTAAAGGCAAAAAAGATTCGCTCGGTATCGATGCAATCTGGTTTTCACCGATCTATCCATCGCCGATGGTTGATTTCGGCTATGATGTCAGTGATTATCGTGACATCGATCCAACATTTGGTACGCTAGATGATTTCAAGGAACTGATCGCCAAGGCTCATGAGCATGGCGTAGCTGTTATGCTGGATTTCGTGCCAAATCATAGCTCAGACCAGCATCCATGGTTCCTCGAGGCGAAATCATCCCGAGATAACCCCAAACGCGATTATTATACTTGGGCAGATCCAAAACCAGACGGTTCACCACCAAATAACTGGATCAGTATTTTTGGCGGTTCGGCTTGGGAGCTAGACAAGGCTAGTGGTCAGTACTATATGCATACTTTTTTCAAGGAACAGCCAGACCTCAACTGGGACAATCCGGCGGTTCGGGTTGAGATGGCAGAGATATTGCGTTTTTGGCTAGACCTAGGCGTCGATGGTTTTCGCGCCGACGCAGTTCGCTATATGGCAAAGGATGCCAAACTACGCGATGACCCAAAAAACAAAAAGTGGAAGGGCAAACCTGGTGCCTACGAATCGTTGATTCAGTTGCATAGTCGTTTTGGCAAACAACTGTTTCCTTACTTGCGTGAAATGACAGACGTTATATCTGAATACGACGATCGAATTATGATTTTTGAGGATTATCCGGATGGTAACTTTGATACAAAGGAACAATACCTAGGCTTTTATAGTATCGATCCAAAGGTCAGTATGCCGTTCAATTTTGAAGGCATGTGGACTCAGTTTGATGCCGAGTCATTTCGTCGGTTTATCACGGATTTTCAGGGCATGTTAAATCAGGATGAGCATACGCCGGTTTATTGTTTTGGCAATCACGACAATCCACGGCTCGTTTCGCGTATCGGTAGCGAACAGGCTAGGGCTATCGCTGTTATGCAATTAGCTCTACCCGGGATACCCGTAGTTTACTATGGCGATGAATTAGGCATGCCAAACGGTGAGCTAGAAGACCATCATATCAAAGACCAGTCTAGCGCGGAGAACGCCATGGGTGGCCGTGATCTCTCTCGTACACCGATGCAATGGGATGCCACTGATCACGGCGGCTTTACGTGTTCCGAGCCTTGGCTGCCGGCTGTGGCCGATCCAGCGAAGCTCAATGTCGAGAAGGAACTCGGCGATCACGACTCATTCCTGGCGCTCTATCGAAGGATGCTAAAACTTCGTAGCAAGTACGAGATATTTACAAGTGGTGACTACGAAACATTTGGAGAAGCAGATCCTAATGTCTATGTGTTCTCTAGGCGACTAAACAAACAGCACGTTTTTATCGTGATCAACTTTTCCGACAAACCGCAAGGATACCAGCTGCCTCACTACGGTCGAGTTCTTTGTTGCTCTCACCCTGTGGATTATCCAGATATTTCTAAAAGTGGTGAAGTTAGTTTGCGCGCGTTCGAAGCTGTGGTTATCGAATGTAGTGAGCATCCGCTAGTAAAGGATTGATGTGACAACCTGGCGCGAGTCAAACGCAATCTATCAGATCTATCCGCGAAGTTTTCAGGATAGCAACGGCGATGGCATAGGCGACCTGAACGGTATAACTAGTCGACTTGACTATCTATCAACAACTCTCGGAGTTGACGCTATATGGATATCGCCATTCTTCCCATCACCACAACAGGACTTTGGTTATGACGTGTCTGACTATTGCGATGTCGATCCGTCGCAGGGCACACTAAAACATTTCAAGCGGCTACTGGATGAAGCACACAGACGAAACCTAAAAATTATGATCGATTTCGTACCGAACCACACTTCCGATCAGCATGTATGGTTCCAACAGGCGCGATCGAGTCGTGACAACCCAAAACGCGATTATTATATATGGCGTGATCAACCGAACAATTGGATCAGCCTAGCCGGCGGAAGTTCCTGGACATTCGACGAAACGACCGAGCAGTATTATCTACATTCGTTCATGAGCTCACAGCCTGATCTGAATTGGGATAATCCAGTAGTTCGAGACGAGATGAAAAACGCTCTCAGATTCTGGCTAGGCATGGGTGTAGATGGCTTTCGCGTTGACGCGGTCTGGCCGCTATCAAAGGATCCAGATTTTGCTGATGATCCTGTCGTAGATGACGGCTTTTCTCACCATCACTTTGGACGATATATGCATTCCAAATGCCGTAACGGCCCGCACTTGACCGAGTATCTAAAGAATATGTCTGATGTTGTGGCCGAGTATGATGACCGGTTTATGATATTCGAGTACTACCCCGATCACCATTTGGGTGACACCATTCAGCAGATTTTCGATATTCACGCTGTGGATCCTAATACAACCTCACCATTCTTTTTTGAAGGTATTCATGCGCCGTGGCATGCCGAACAATTTGGCAAAATGCTGTCAGGTTACATCGAGGGGCTTCCACAGAATTCTCGTCCAGTTATTTGTTTTAGCAACCACGACCAGAGTCGTATGGTCACGCGATTTGGTCGTAACCAAGCAAAAGTACTGGCCATGATGCAGATGACACTCCCAGGTACGCCATGTATGTATTATGGCGAAGAGCTCGGTATGGAAGACGTCGATACTTCAGCCGAAGCAACACGCGATAATTTCGAGGCAAATAGCGATATGGGCGGTCGTGACCCGTACCGTACGCCGATGCAATGGAATAGTACGAAATTCGCAGGCTTTTCATCTACGCACCCATGGCTGCCAGTAGACCCAGACCATATCACGGAAAATGTTGCCGTTGAACTTGCTGACCGTGATTCTTCGTTAAATTATTACCGCAAGTTACTCCGTCTCCGCCGCGACAATGACGTGCTGATAGGTGGGGATTTTCGCGTCGTTGATGTCAAAAACGGCTACGTTCTAGCCTATGAACGTTCTATCGGACAGGAAAAATATCTAGTTTTGTTAAATTTTGCCGATAGCGACCAGATAGTAACCGTCGATCAATCTGTAAAAGTAGTCATGTCGATATCGAAGGACGACGATCACGAAAGCGTCATATCCGTCAGCGGATATGGTGGAATTATTTTGCGCTATTGATTTCGTCAGGCAAAAATCCCTTTTTGTGTTTAAAATCAGCCTCCCATTTGTAGTCTTTGCTATATCCGAGATCTTTCATGAGTTTTGTTGGAGCGTTTCGGAGATGTAGTGGTACAGGGGAGTCGGGGAAGCGAGCGGCGAGTCCTTTGGCTGCGGACATCAGGTCGGTTACTTCGCGTGATTTTTCGCTGCGGGCTAGGGCTGTAGCGCAGTGGTACAATATGTAGTTACTTTCTGGCATGCCAACGCGCTCGACGGCTTGAAAAGTTGCTGTAGCTAGGGCGAGCGCACCGTTGCCAGCTAGACCGATATCTTCACTAGCAAATATTACCATCCGTCGAGCTATAAATTTAGGATCTTCGCCGGCATCGATCATGCGCGACAGGTAATACAACGCCGCAGCCACGTCAGAACCACGCATAGATTTTATAAACGCCGATATCACGTCATAGTGCATATCGCCTTTTTTGTCATACCCTGGCACGCGTTTTTGAGCAGCGACTTTTACGATTTCCGGTGTTACTTTTTCGCCGAGCGATAGGGCGAGCTCTAGGTTACCTAGTGCAACTCTGGCGTCGCCACCAGATAACTCGGCTAGATAGTCGAGGGCTTTTTGCGAAACGTTTTTTGTTTGTTTTAGTTCTTTTAATGCGCGTTTTAAAATCCCGATAATCTCGCTTTTACTGAGCGGTTGCAGAACCAGGACTCGTGACCTGGACAGTAGTGGCGTGATGATCTCGAAACTCGGATTTTCCGTGGTTGCACCGATCAATGTGATCAAGCCCGATTCGACGTGCGGTAAAAATGCGTCTTGTTGGGCTTTGTTAAATCGATGGATTTCATCGACAAATAGTATTGTTCGGATT
>JBARQK010000104.1:0-10346 GCA_049643705.1 Saccharimonadaceae bacterium (SeqCode)
TGCCGATATCGCGGACATTCATGCTGACGATCCACATACAACGATCTTCGTTTAGGCCCTCGACGACCACGTCGATTGCTTTGTGGGCGACAAAGTACGCGATCAGTGAGTACATTGCTTCCTCCCATCCAAAGATAAAGCCTGCTAATGTGATAATGACACTGTTGATGGTCATGATCGCTTCGCCAACCGAAAAAACTGTCACTCGGTCGATCAATACAGCTATCGTATCGGCTCCATCGATGATGCCGCCGTAGCGTATCACCATTCCGACGCCAGATCCGACAACTAAACCGCCAAAGACCGCTGCCAGTATCGGTACGTCGGTAAAACCGTGCTCGGCGTGAACGAGTGTTAGTGCCGCTAGCGTTGCGATGCCGATCATGGAATACATGGCAAATTCTTTGCCGAATTTCTTATATCCCAGCACTACAAATGGAATGTTGAGAATAGCTAGGAAAACACCCAGAGGCAAACCGAATAGATGGGCAGCCAGGATCGACACTCCAGTCACGCCACCGTCGAGTAAATGGTTTGGGAGCAAGAAAAACTGCAGGCCAACTGCAGCGACGCTACTCCCTAGGAGTACTAATGTTATTCGTTTGATTGTATCTAGCCGGATAGGCGCCTCCCTTTGTTTATGTGTTTATTATAGTCTATTTTGGCTTTGATTTCTATGACGGCTCCTGGACATAGCGATGTTACGCGCGTTTCAAGTAGCCTCGCCTTACCTGTTCAGGTAGCCGTTCTATCGCATAGCGTAGGGCGGTTCGCGGCATGGTGCTGGCGTATTCGTCGAGGAATTGGTGTAGTAGTTGCTCGTCGCAGCGCTTGCCGATCTCGCGCAGTGTCCAACCAACGGCTTTCTGGATGAGATCGTGTGGGTCATTGACGAGTATTTCGGCCAGTTCTAGCGATGTTGATGGATCGCCGCTAGCGATATATGGAAAAGTTGCTATGATCGAGATACGTTTTTTCCATAGATCGTCGCTGTGTGCATAGTCGTATAGTAACGATCTGTCGGTCCCATGCAAGTGCTCGCCCACCACCGCGCGGCAGGTTACGTCGACGAGGTCCCAGTTGTTGACGTTGCCTTTCTCTATCTGGTCGATGTAGAGATTAAATATCTCCTGTTTTTGCAGACCCTCTGCTCGAGGATATTGCAGTGTCAACACGACTAGCCCCGCCATGCGATACTCGTGGATATCGCTCTCGCAAAGTTTTGCTACTTCTGCGAGTGGCAATTGCTTAAACTCACGGCAAACGGCGCGCACTTGTGGCATAGTTACACCGATAAATACATCACCCTCGCCGTACTGCCCTGCCCCGGTTTTGAAAAACCGTTGCGAATTCGCCGCAGTTTCAGGGTTTGCGTATTTTTCGAGTTCGGATATGAATTTTGCTGCAGTTTGCATGGATTTATTATATAGATTTGTGTCCGAAATATTCATTGAGATCAAAACGTGTGAATGTTGTGTGCCTCGTACCGTTAGCACGAGGCACACAGTAGCGCGAAGACTACAGCTTGAAGATGGGTGAAATCACCCATGTTCTATTATCCAGCCCAATGCGCCGATACGTGGTAGAGCCATCCTCCATACGTGTATGGCGATGCCATGGACCGAAGCAGCCGAGAGCCCTCGCGCCGCCAGTCTGGCGCCCCACGAGGTCACTGTGAGCTTGTGTACCATAGTGAGCGTATCCCAATAGTTCTTGCCCATCGAGTAAAGCACGAACCTCCGCCTGAGCTGCCCGATAGTGCGCAATAACGTATCGCTTTTGGTCAGAATATCCCAGAAAAAATCCCTGGGGCACTATTTGGGCAGGCATCCTTCGTGTGATACACTCGTTACCATGATAGAACAAACACAAATAACAAACGCAAATGGTGACGGTTCAATCGTTCAAACAAACAAGGCGATGAGAATAATCGGAAATATACTGATAGTTCTGAGCGTTGCGTTGTTGGTTTTTGGAGCAATATTATATTCTCCATGCACGACAAGCGAAGTGGAGTGTACGGCTAGCGAATATTCGACGGGTGGAATCGTTTTCTATATCATCATACCTATAATGCTAGTCATGCTCATAACTGGGGTTGCGCTACGCGTAAATTCCAGGAAACGTTACTATTTATCAGCAACGCAACAGCAAGAGCAGCAACAGCCCAAGGTTTAGATTCGTATGGATTAAGAGAACGGTTCTTTAATTATGCCTATAATGCTAGCAATGCTCATAACCTGCCAAAGCCCCAGCCGTGTCGAAGTTTGTTTAATAGTCATCTAGGTGGTATAGTATACCTAATTTCCTCTAATACCAGACGAAATCGGAGTTTACACAGAGAGGCAATCCCATGGACCAAGTCCAGCGAGCCGAGATCTACGGCAAGTTTGCACGAGATGCGCGGCAAGCCGCAGACAGTGAAATCGCCAGACTACAGGCGCATGAACGTTGTGAAATGCAAAATCAGCGTATCGACATTCTGGCGAAACGTTTGGCCGAGCTACATTTCAAAAGTGCGCCCCTCGTGCTCGTGCAGCATCGCCAGTGGACAGAGCGTCCCTATGGGGTCGCTATCGGCGGCACGCCGAGGGAGTCGTACGAAACGTTTATTACCCAGTTTGTATGCCATATCGCGTACCCCAACAAGTTAGCCGACACATCGCGACCGCACTACGGAACGTCCGACCGATGCTTTGGTCTCACCGATCGAGGTAAGTTGTTTATCGGATACACCGATAACCGACAATTTCCCGAGACATTCGATGCCCACAAGCACGTAGGATACGCCGAACTGCTCATCGAAGTCCTCGAGCAACTACTCCAAGGTATGGACGCTGAAATGCCCTAACCCACCCCAGGCTCACGCTAACCCCGTGAGCCTTTCAAAATGTTTATTTTTGGGACATGGCCTAAGAGAACACTTAAGAGAACGGTTCTTTTAATTATGATGCCTTAAATATACGCTGAAACAAATGCCCGCTCTTTTTATACTTTTTATTGATGTACATCGTATCATTCCTGCTCAGATTGAAATGAAGATCCCCCAAGCCGCGCGTGACGGCTTGGGGGATAGGTGCAGTATTGAGTTTATCTCAAGTTTATCGGCTATATGGCACGGGTAATCGACCATCGATTAGACGCCAGGATTGACGTTTTCTGCTGTAGTGGCGGTATCTGTTTCCTCCTTGTTCCTTAGGTACTCTGCGTACCAGCGGTCGCGCTCTTCCCTCGTCTTTGCCTCAGATCGTCGTCGCCTGCGATCGATGAATCGGCTGTAGGAGTACAAGCCGAGAGCGACGATTATAGCAGCAACTCCACCCGACCACCAGGTCTTGAAGACCGCTGCAAACGCCGCTCCGCCTACGAAAAACGCGATCATGTAGGCGGCTAACCCGAGCCATACTTTTAGCTCGAAACGCACTGGCGCGCCGAGCGAGATCGCACTACTGTAGAACGCCCAGACCATTAGCTGTAGGGCGACAAGTACGCCTATCGGGATCAGAGCTACGAGCCCACCCCAAAGCACGTAGTCGGGGATATTCACCGAGAAATCAAACTGCATCATCGTTCCTTCCTCTATAGATAAGGATGACTTGCAAATTATAACATCAAATTATGTATAGAGCAAGCTGTACCACTACTGCTGCCCCTAAACTGCTACATCTAAACTCTGAGGGTTCCACTGGGTTAAGATTTAAGAGAACCATTCTCTTAACCCATACTGCCCTGGTGCGGTCTTGAAAAACCGCTGTAGATTCATCGCAGTTTCGGGGTTGGCGTATTTGTCGAGTTCGGATATGAAATTCGCAGCTGATGCATGGCTTAATTATACATATACATATTTTTGAGCCGCCACCCGATGTTATCGGATGGCGGCAGTTGATTGTGGCTCTACGACTTGTATGGGCCGCGGAATGCCGGACTCTCCATGTAGAGAATTGTTTCGACGGCCACACTCAAGGTTAACTTTGGGACGTCTACTCCAGCTGCGAGAGACATTACCTGAGCAGTGCTTAGATGAGCGACTGTTGGCCCCATGTGGTAGCTGTAATATACGTCATTCGGATCTGCAACGATGTGGTCGTTGCCCTCTGGAGTGTTATCTCCGTTGTCGATGCGCACTCGCACCGATTTGTGGTGGTAGTCGCCGGTATGTTCCAACACAACGGCGAGGCCGAGGCTATCTTTGAAACGCGTAAAGACGAGCGACCCAACTCCGTAGTGGCTTCCCCATTGTCTGTACATCTCGCACCATTCCTTTCACTGAGACGGTGAGTGTATGAATGTTACAATATTACCTTATTAGTATTTTGTCAAATATTATTTGCGGACGATTATAACACTAGGATGTATATCACATCTATCTCCCGCATGCATGCAAGGTCACTGACTAGGCCGCGTTTTAGAGCATAGATTTGAGGGGATCGATCCCATAACCTCGTTACCTGTTCCGTGCTAATATTAGGTCAATGCAAGCAACAATAAAATTATTCCCTCGCCTCCAGAAATCGAACTATTTTCTCGTGCTGTTGTTGCTCAACCTATTTTTACTAACCCTCGCCTTTGTTTTTTATAATGGCGCGTTTTTGTTTTGGCAGTATCCCCTGAGTTATTTAGGCCACGCATTTAGTTATGCAGAAGGCTTACCGAACAGCATTTCTCGTATCATTTACGGCCTTTCCATGTTCTCTAGCGGAGTTGTTATGTTGCTGCTAGGCCTCAGGTATAGGGCTTTGATGACGAAAAAACTCGACTGGCCAAAGTATGTCCTGTGTATGGTTGCAGCTCTAGGATTTTTTGTGGCCAGTTTCTCGCCAGACGACACCGTTCACTTGGCGCACGTTCTCGGTTCGGCCTGTTTCGCGTTTTCGCTATGGCTGTTGGCGACCGTGGAGCTATATGACATCAGGGTGTATTTGGGGAGATTTCGACATGTCATGCTACAATTCATGCTACAGATTCCGGCCATTTACTATGCTTTTACTTATTTCGCTGACATTGCACCGCTCAATTATATCGTTCAGAAATTCGCGTTTTTATGTTTGATCGTCGCCCTGGCGTATGTCTGTTTTGTCGACGCACCTGCCGATAAAAGTTGAATCACAGCTATTTATTACACGGTTTCTATTATCACCTAGATAACTGGAGGTAGGATGTTAGTCTGAGAGACAGGATATTCGAGTTAATTCGAGACTATGTGGTAACTTTTAAACACTTTTTGTCCATCGTATTCATAATATTCAACTTTGTATCGCTGGTTCGAGCTTTTCAATTTTTCTGGCTTTGGTGTTTTGCCCTCGAAATCCATCTCAGTATCATCAACCATTAGCCTCATGCCACCGGTTGGCTCGTCGAAAGCGTCCACACCATCCCAGATGATGGTACTTATCCTCGCTGCGTACATTGTTTTTACTTCACCTCTCTGTTTTGTTGCCTGCAGGCGGCTCGCCTCTGGTGAGAGTGGTTCTGGCGATTTTTGCTGTGCCGTTATATACCACCATACGCCTCCGCCGATGATCACCGTGATCGCCACTACGATACCAGCAGCATACAGCGGATTTTTGTACCATTTTCGTTGCTTGTTTGTGTTAGATTGAGTTGTGTTGTTCATGAGGTCATTTTAGCAGATATGGTTGCTATGGTCGTTGATTTGGTGAGGACAGGATCATCTACATCGAGGGTCCACGTAAGCAGGACTTAAGAGAACGGTTCTCTTAATTTAAGCGGACTGCGTCCGCCCTAGCTTTTGGTAGTAAAGGATTGTTAGAATAGCTCATGTAGCCGTTCTCCTGTTTAGATTTAGTACTCTTACAGTGTAGAACGGCTACTTTTGGTGTTGCAATGGTGGTGAGCTATTACGGAGATATTGACCATACATTATCTTTATGTTATAATAGACTGATTATGCCTACGGGTTTTGAAGTGCCTAGTCGCGACGCCTTAATCGCTGAACAAGCGACCGTTCAGGCTGAAAAGTTCCAAGGGAGATTAATTGCTGAATATAACGGCTATATTTTCCCTGGTCAGAGTTGGCGTGAACCTCGCGGAAGTGCCGTGGCTGATTTTGTTAGGCCTATCATTGGAAACAATGAACGGGTCACGTTAGACGGTGTACTTGAGGGTTTGATCGAAGCAAAAGCAGGAGAGTCAGTTCATTGGGTGGATATGGGCGGTGGTCGTGCGTTGACTATGAGGCAGCTTGGCAGTATGCCAGATTTCAAACAGAGACTAAAGATGACGAATGTGGATTTATTTGACTTTGGGCTTGAAGGTCTGGGGCCAGATGAGCTTGATTACCTCGAGGGCCTAGTGCCTGGAATGACCGATCCTAGCGCCGAGCCAACATTGATCACTGACAATGTTGAAACTGTTCAACTATCAGAACCTGCAGATATAATTACATCCATAGAGGTAATACAGTATCTAAATGATCCGCTCGAAGCAATATCGAATTGGTATAACCAACTCGCCGATAATGGAATAATGCTTGTTGCTACTGAACACGACTGGTCCGGCTGGGTTCGGTATACCAGAGAGCCCGGCGGTAACGAGCGAGATGAAACACCCATGAAGCATTTGCTAGAGGAACTAACACGAGCTGGTATTAACTGCGCCGTAACAGACAAATGCGATTGGCAAAGTGGATTGCGACCAGATGTTGATCCAGATCGGGTTCGTATAATGGCCGTTCAAAAGAAGCCAGGGACTGCATTACGAGTAATCAGGCCTGTCGTCGATGTTTGGGTGAACTTGTACAACTTCAAGTCTACTTTTTATGAAGCTCCTGGTGAGGAATCTTCCCCTATCGTTAAAGTTGCAAATACTGAAACTCCTAAGGCTCTAGGTGCAATAACCCTAGGGAATATTAGCTAATCTATTTTCAATCATTTTCACCATTTGGCGACTTAGTAATACTATATAACATTAGATTGATTTAAGAGAACCGTTCTCTTAACCCTCTTAATCCCTCTTAACCCTGCCATTGACAAAAGTATTGCATTTTAGTATCATCTTTATGAAACGTTGGCTGCTCGCAGTTCAAGGTTTCAGAAAAACTTCGTCGTAGTTTATACACTACACCCAGCGAGGTTTTTTCTTTATTTAGGGCTAAATACTGACATGAAATATTTGTTACCTTTTGAATCTTGTTTCACTTGCACACAAAATAATTCACTGTCTTTCGTCACGCCATAAAACCTATAGACTATTTCTTGCTTGCCGTTAGGATTGGGCTTTCTCGTAGGCTCGATGCGCGAATTATTAAGTAAATCAATTGCCGCCGCGTAATACTTTAATCTGCGTTTTCTGTCGCTACGTGGCTTTTGGTTCAGATGTGACCAAAACATATCGATAAATACCTTAGACTTTCCAAAGTATTCACTTTTAACATAAGGCGAACGTTTTGTCTGGCGTGCTATGTCGATATGGATTCTTCGTGCAGCACGCTCGATGTCACTGTAATTGCGCCCTGGGATCTTTCCGATTTTTGATTGATAGATTTTCATATTAATTTTTGTCTATTGACTAAGTAGTGCGACAAGCTGCTTGCCCGCATAGGTTAGTATGGGTTGTCGTTGTGGCATTATTGTATTGCCGAAACCAATTTTACCATGGGACCTTGTTAAAACTGCTGTTGCAATGAGATGTTCAACTATGTCACTCGTTTCGTCGATCTCGTCATCTTTGAGGTTAACAATATACTCGATTTCGTCAATATAGAGACTGTTGACGATTTGGGCTAGCCTAATGAATTGATTTGTGTCCATATTATTTACAACGACGCCTGTTGAGAATATTTTTCCAATATATTCAGCTTTGCTCTCAGAGTCGCATCGATTAATTTGTTCGATCACCGCTTCGGTTACCTTTGTAGCATATTGTAGGTCTCTAGTCATTTTTTGTTGAAATTTCTCGTACTTATTTATATCACCTTCTCGTGCAGCTTTCATAAAAATATATAAGTGACGAGAAAATATCCTATCAGGAATGGACACGGCAAATTTGATTACTTTTCCCGTAGTCCCGATAAGTCCAGTTATCTCGTAAATATCGTTCTCCGATATATTTTTGGAGATTTTTAGTAACTCTTCAACCCCCTCCTTTACTTTGTCAAGTAAGCTCATCACGACGCCTTTTGGTATAGTTCAAACAACATAGCTACCCGCTCGGCATCGGAGGCGAAGGGCTTTGGTGAATATAGTTTGTCGACGGCGCGGTCGAGGGTGCGGTGGGCACGCGCGAGGACGGGTGGCATGGTGAGGGGATCATAGAGGTCAGCGAGGGAGGCTTCGGGGAATTCGGCGCGGGCGTCGAGGACGGATTGGGCTAGTTTTTTGATCTCGGCTTTTTGGGCATCGGTGACTTCTGGCCAGATGAAGTTGTTATAGACAATTTTGGAGGAGTAATTAAAACGACTTTCAAGACGTCCGCATACCGCCGCTAGCCACGACATATGCAGTTTTGATGAGAGTACCCCGAATTCATAAATAGTTGCATTCGGCACCGTTTGATTACGGTCTGTCGTGATTATGTCCTTGGGGATAAATCCGATAGGCGCATATTCGCGATTCTCGGATGTCACCTTTGGTACGATTAGATAGTTACTGCGCGGTTGACGGTCTGTTTGGAAAACCATTGGTCGGCTTGCCCAGCTACGCGTATTAGCGTCGATGCTTGCTGCGCGGAATCGGCGCACACCTTCAACGCGCTGCATGACTTTTGACATGCCCCGTAATGCATTAGGCGGACAGTCATTTAGCCATAAACAATAACGCATGCCATTGTTTAGAAATTCATCAGCACCTAACAGTACTTTGATGTATGGCCCGGCCTGAGGCTCGGACGAAATGATATCTGCCTTTTCGTCAGGACTTAGCAAGAGGAACCCGCCATCTGCAGGCTTGCTGCCATTTATCATTTGTGGTACATCACAAATAGGTTTCATGCGGGGATAAACTATGATATCTGGAGCATCATATAGATAGCTATTGATTTGTTTTGTGGTGATCCCTAAAGGGTCTGCTTTGATGTCGGGATACTCAAATAGGCGTTTTTGAGATTCATTGGTCAGCCATAGTCCTAAGATGACGCAATGCACGGCGGCGACGCCACGCGCATCGTTTGTCCATTGAAATGTTTTGTGTGCAAAATTTATATGGACGTCCATACTCTTAAGGAAGGGCCAAAGGATTGAAACTTGTTCTCCTTGAGTAATGGAATTCGTGGATACAAGTGCGGTATGAATTTTTGGGTTAGCTTTCATCATCTGGGCTGCCTTAACGTGCCAGCTTGCTACAAAATCAACAGATTTCCAGCCTTTTAGGTCATTGAATATCTGTCGCATATCAGCGGACTGTTCGCGAGTACGTTGATTTTTACCTACAAATGGAGGGTTGCCTAAAATGAAATTTAGTTTGGTCGCTGGTACAACCGTATCCCAGTTAGTCGTTAGCGCGTTGTCATTGACGATGGTGGCGCTGTGAGTGAGTGGTAACCGCTTGAATGTTTTTCCCGATTCGCGGCTGAATTGCATGTTCATTTGGTGGTCGGTGAGCCAGAGGGCGGTTTGGGCGATGAGACTCGGAAATTCTTCGATCTCGATACCGTACATTTGGTCGACGTTTACTTTCAGTGAACTTACACCATACCCTGCACTTGCAAACATATCTTGCTGATCTTTATTTTTAGAAAGCATTTTTACAATTTTGTGCTCGAGTAAGCGCAACTCTCGGTACGTGATAACCAAAAAATTACCACTGCCACAGGCGGGGTCAAGAAATTTTAACTGGGATATTTTATCTTGTAGTGCGCGGAGTTCGTCGAACTTCTTGCGTGGTCCGGCATGAGTGGCGGTGGCAAACTCGTCGTAGAGCTCGTCCAAAAAAAGCGGTTTTATAACGCGGAGGATGTTTTTCTCTGACGTGTAATGCGCGCCGAGGTTGCGACGTTCCTTTTCGTCCATGACGCCCTGGAACATGCTGCCAAAGATCGCGGGACTGACTTGTGCCCAGTCGAGTTCCATGGCCTTTAGGAGGTCACGGCGCATGGCGGACGAAAAGTACGGTGCGCGGATCGACTCGGCAAATAGACCGCCGTTGACATACGGCAGGCTAGCGACATCTTCGTCGAGTGAGCTTTGGCGCTGTTCGGTTGGTGTGTTGAGCGTCTCAAATATCTGTACCAGTCGGCTGCCGAGGTCGCTACCGTCGTCGCTGGTGCGGCGGGCTATGTAGTCGCGCAGTTGTCCGTGTTCAAAGATGCCACTGTCGTCGGCGAACATGCAAAACACGAGGCGGACGAGCAAAACTTCGAGGTCGTGGCCGGTGTAGTTGTCGTCGCGGAGT
>JBARQK010000105.1:0-3005 GCA_049643705.1 Saccharimonadaceae bacterium (SeqCode)
GGTGTAGGGAACATGGCGTCGACCTCGGATTTACATCAAACCCAGCGCGCGTAGCGGCGCATCGTTTCTATCAGAGTCACGGTGCCGACGTTAGAGACACCACCGTCTTTCATGTTTCGGTTGATCGCGTGACATCAACCAATTTGTCTCAATAATCGATGTTTCTATGGGATTGTAGTGAGTATTTTGCGAAATCAATTGTTATGTTTCGTCCGGTAAACATATGGGCTAGGAATCCGCCGAGGTGGCCAACTGTACACGATCGATGCTCTCTGACACCCTCTATCAACATAAGATTTTTTGGGACGACATTGCGACTAGTTGAGATTGGATGAGTATCCGCAGCTTGTCGCCCTTCGTCAGGTTGGGTATTATCTCATCTTCGACGCGCACTACACTCTCGTAAAAACTTCTCGATCGTCGCCGTGCAGCCAGGTGCGCGCGTTGGTATAGCGAATTTCTGTCGGTTCGTTCGTAGTCACCTACTCGCAACCTTGCACGAGAACAGACGACGCAAATGTTCTGGTTCCGCATTTGATAGAAAACATTCAGTGCTAAACTACCGCCAGCACTAGAGCCAAGGATTATAACTCCGCCGTGGGATTTTAGTAGGCCTTGCGCTTGGGATGCGACTCTTTGTATCTTGGTCTCAATGCCCTCGTCGTCAAACCAATTTACTCTGGTATGATACATCTTCGCGCCAGCCATCCGCCACCATAAACTAACCAGACGATCAACTATTCGTATTGAGCCAGTGTCGAGGCCATTGATATATAGAATTGGTATCGTCTGCTTCATAGTTATGTATGCACTATACATATTTGACTTGGACTTCGGTAGTACTCTGATCGGTCAGAATCTGTTAATTTCTGCAAAAATTGTCGAATAAGTGTAAACTCAGAGATAGCTTATGATTGAACATAGAATTACGCATCATTATCAGCCTACAAATACTACGTGTAGTCAATCAGCAATGGCTATGCTACTTTCTTTTTTTGGTCGAGACGTTAGCCCTGAAGAGATTGTAGCTGCAGTACCGGTTATCAAAAATGACGAGGGTGAAGATTGGGGGACTATAAATCAAAACCTAGCATCCTGGAGTATAACGCAAGGTTTTGAGGTTGATATGTACACGGCTGATTTTCAGGTGATTGATTTGTCATGGGTAGACTTGCCAAAAGCACAGCTACTAGAGCGAATGGAGCTCGCGAAATTACGACGTGATATTCCCGCTCTCGGGAAAGACTGGTCAAAAATATATATGCAGTCATATATAGATTTCGTGAATGCTGGTGGTCGGCTCTTTATTCGACCATATATGACGACTGGACTTATAGATAGTTTATTGCCAGATAGCCCACTGTTGACCTGTGTGTGTTATAACGTGCTCTATGGAGTAGGCAGAAGTCAGAGCGTTGAGTTAAGGAAGTCGGAGTCAGATGATTTGAGTGGGAAGCTAGCAAACCATAGTATTTTGATCTATGGCAAGGACGATAGCGACAATTATTTGGTAGCCGATCCATGGGAGGAGCCTGGTGCACATGTAGTCGAACCCGAACGATTGCTAGCTGCTATGACGGCTGCGCAAATGGAGTGTGATAATCTACTATTTCAGTTAAAGCCGCGAGACGGAACGATAGACAGTATCGATTCGGGGGCATTAATAGTTTGAGAATTGTTACGGCTGGTTCAGCATATATCGATGTCGATGCTTACGCGGGGTGTATCGCCTATGCGGAGTTGTTGCAAAAACAGGGTACTGAAGCTCAGGCTGTTAGTACCGCAACCCTGAACGAGAGCATCAGCGTAACTCTACGATCATGGCAGGCTCCTCTATGTATGAGCTACATACCATCCAAAGACGATACATATACACTAATCGACCTCTCGGATCCCGACTATTTTGACGAGATAGTTGATCAAAACCGAGTCGACGAAGTAATAGACCATCATCCTGGTCTGGAGGAATACTGGCAAGAGCGACTAGGCGATGGCGCACACATCGAGTTTATTGGCGCTGCGTGTACGATGGTATACGAGCGCTGGAAGGCTGCGAAATTACTTGATGAGATGAGCATACTCAGTGTGAGATTATTGATCTGTGGCATTTTAGACAATACGTTGAACTTTGGCGCCAAAGTTACATCGGAGCGGGACATCGAAGCTTATGATGCGCTAATATCTAGAGCTGACTTACCCAACGACTGGACCGCGCGATATTTTATGGAGTGTCAGGATGCGATACTAGGTAATGTTGCTGTGGCCATAAAAAATGATACGAAAATTCTAACATTCAAAACTTTTGATAGGCCGGTCTGCTTTGGTCAGTTAGTCGTTTGGGACGCAAAGCAAGCCTTAGCTGAACAACAAGGTGTCATTAGGGAAGTTCTAGCCAACATCAAGTCCGACTGGTTCATGAATCTTATTAGCGTGGGTGAACGGAAGAGTTATTTTATAACTGACAATACTGATGTCCAAGCGTGGCTCACGGATCTACTGGGCGTGCAATTTGACAACTCGATAGCCGTTGCGGACCGACTGTGGCTCAGAAAAGAAGTTATAAAAAAAGATATTATTTCCGACAGTTCAAACTGACAAATTTTAAATACCCGGTATTTAGATCTGTTAATTTCTGCAAAAGACAAATCTTACTCTTTCACTTGCTGCATATCGAGACGGTATGCTCCTTTAGTATCTAGCTCGGAGTGTTAGCGCAATTTGCCTACGCTTTGGATATATGGGGCGGAATTGTATACTATCGACAACATCCACGAGGTTGAGTTATCCCTCGCGGATGATCGTACTTCGCACAATCGATAGGAAGGCAGAACTAATGGATGCTCTCAACTGGTTGTATGTGTGGTTCGTCGGCACGCGCAGGAACCTCAAGGATCAGATGGTCCTGGAAAGCAAGGCATGGTGGCAGGTGCTCGGCATCATTCCGAACACACTGTCATTTATTCGGCTGTTCTGGGGCGTATGGATCGTGATCTTTGAATTACCTC
>JBARQK010000106.1:0-2417 GCA_049643705.1 Saccharimonadaceae bacterium (SeqCode)
GGAACATTCTTTGCGCTCATAGCTGGACAAACTATCGGCATCATACTGCGCGACATCACTGCTGGCGCTATTATGATCACTGAGAACTGGTACAAGATCGGTGATTTCGTCCGGATCGAGCCTTATGCTGACGTATCCGGTGTCGTCGAACACTTCACATTACGCGCAACCCAACTGCGATCACTCAACGGTGAGATAATCCATATACACAATCAGCACATTATGGGCGTACATGTCACTCCCCATGGGGTGCGAACTATCGCCGTTGATGTGTTCGTACGGGACAAAGAGCGTGGGACAGAAGTCATAAACAAGATTATTTCAGCCATCCCGAAAGGCAAAACGATGCTCGCAAAGTCTCTTCGTATCACCAAAACACAGGAATGGGGCGAAAGTCGTTGGAGCATCACCGTAGTCGGGCAAACTGCACCTGGACGCGAATGGTTGATAGAAAAGTTTTTTGTAGAAGCTCTCGTTGATGTTGACGAAGGTAAATCGGGCCACGAACGTCTACTAGTATTACCTCCAATGCCCCGAAATGCTGACGAAACCGCCGACAAGCGTTTCCGTCGTGCCGTTCGCGTTTCCCAAGAACAGAAAGATTCAAAATAGTCAGATAGATTCGGTTTTGATATACTGTTCTAGTATCAATCCATAGGGGCATAGCTCAGTTGGTAGAGCACTGGTCTCCAAAACCAGGTGTCGTAGGTGAGAAGCAAAAGTCTTTGCTTCGCAAGGAAACCTTCTGACGACAACTGTGTTGGCGATCATGAAGTTTCGGGGCCGCGGAACGTGGCCGAGTCCTGGCTCGAACCTGATATAATTAGCGTGTGAACATAGGGGCATAGCTCAGTTGGTAGAGCACTGGTCTCCAAAACCAGGTGTCGTAGGTTCGAGTCCTGCTGCCCCTGCCAAGTCGATATTTAACTAATGTGATAGAACTTTTCAAAAGCTCCACCTCTGTTGGAGTTTTTGTTTGTTGTAATGTTCTTTCTTCAATCATATTTCTCACCCCTGTAAAAAAGTTCGATTCCTATTACCCCTTTTGACAGGATATCAAATAGTTTTATGAATATCGTAGTCGTAGGTTCGGTGTAGTCAGGACCTCGCACAAGCTAGCCTCGAATACGCCATAACAAAGAAATCGAAAACATAATCAGTCGAACATGTCCAAGCGTGGTTAATATTACACAACAGAGCTATAATGGACTTTAATGGATTACTCAAAAGTAAAAATTGTAACATTTGTTCCATCAGAAAATGCGGACAAGGTTCGTGATGCTCTAGGACAAGCTGGAGCAGGTCAAATCGGAGAGTACAGTTATTGCAGTTTTTCGGTGCAAGGTAAAGGAAGATTTACTCCTTCAGATAATGCCAATCCATATATTGGCGCATCTGGACAACATGAAGCCATTGAAGAAGAGCGAATAGAAGTAGTTTGCGATAGAGTTAGCGCTAGACAAGTCATAGAGGCGATGAAGGTTGCTCACCCATACGAGGAAGTTGCTTTTGATATATACCCGCTAGTTCAAGAAAGTGATCTCTAGTAATGCGTATCACTAAGGCTACGGTAAGTAATTTCCGAATACTTGAAAGTGCTGAAATAGATTTCGACAAGGACACTACCTTAATCGTTGGAAGAAACAACAGCGGAAAAACGTCACTGACTGAGATCTTTTATAAATTTCTTGGCAGCGAACAAGGCTTTTGTTTCGAGGATATATCTATTTCTAAACTTGCAGATCTCCGAAAAGCTTACGTGCAGTATAGCGCCTTTAAAGACAGACAATCTCATGGTGGCAGTGAAGACGAAATAAATGCACTGGAAGACGAATATAAAAGCCTCATACCGTCAATTCAACTTAGAGTCTATGTTGATTACGACAAAGACGACAACCTAGCAAACATCAGTGACTTCATAATGGATCTAGACGAGACACGAACCGACATTACGATTCTATGTAAATACGAGACCATCAAGCCAGAAAAAATGTTCGATGACTTCACGGCAGTTTCAAAAAAATATAGTAATGATTTATGTAAGTTTTTGAAGAAGAACCACTCAAGCTATTATTCCAAGTCGATATCGGCAATTGACTCAAACGATGAGTTTAACAATCGTGAAGTAAGTCGTAACGATATAGAAAACATTTTCTTACCAAGATTCATATACGCCCAGAACCAACTCGATGACCTATCTACAGACAAAACCCAAGGTCTATCTAAAAGTTTCGGCAAGTACTACGACATTAATAACAAAGACAGCGAACAAATCGAGCAAATTGAAGAGATCCTCAACACAATATCCGACGATTTGAATACTAAGTATGATGATCTATTCTCATCCATATTTGAAGATCTGAAAACGTTCGGTGTTGATAGTATCACTAGCCTAAGCGAGCTCAAGGTCATGTCAC
>JBARQK010000107.1:0-4903 GCA_049643705.1 Saccharimonadaceae bacterium (SeqCode)
GACGACTACAATGCTATTCAGGCGATAGGTATCACAAGGGCGCGCACTAGCAAGAAAACTAAGAAGTCTGCACCGTTCTCCCCATTCCAACAGTTTATTTTCTGCAATGTCTGCAATAACAATGTTAAATACATGGTTGTCGGAGCTAGCGGTCGTGTTGGCCAGAAGAAGCTGTATATGCGTTGTGATAACAAGGCTTGCGAAGCATATGGTAAAAGTATCCGCGCCCATGTGCTACTAGACGATCTGACCAATAAACTCGAAAATATGAAATTTACTTCTAAAGATTATGACAAAGCCAAGAAGTATTTTGCAGAATTTGGCGAGGAAAAGAAATCGGCATTACTAGCCGAAAGAGACTCACTTGCTGGCGCACTTAAACACGAGGAGCGTGAATATAGTAATGACTCACTCGACTTACTTAAATTACCAAAAGATACGCCAGCTAGCTCACGAAAAATCATCATGGATAGCATTAAAGATAAACTCCAATTTATAAACGAACGTAAGGCAGAGATAGCCAAAATCGACAAGAAACTAGAACTCTCGGGCAATTTCACGCTGTCGGTTGAAGAGTTCTTGAACATCGCAAATGTAGCCGCTGACAAGATGAGAGCTGGTGATCCTGTCGAAAAAGATGCAATCGCCCGATTATTGCTCTTGAACATAGAAATGGGATACAAAAAAGCTCCTTCCTACAGATGGAAAGAGCCTTTTGCTACGTTGATAAATCAACCTGTTGTCAATCTTGGTGCGGTGAAGAGGACTTGAACCTCCACGAGCGCAATGCTCACCAGCCCCTCAAGCTGACGCGTCTACCAATTCCGCCACCACCGCATATATGTGATCATAGATAATTATACCAGAGAGTGTTCGAGTTTCATCCGCTTGAGCTCAAGCTTGAGTCACGATAATATTTCTTTGAAATATTTCGCAACCCCGCCTCAGTAGGTGAGGTGAACCTCATCCTGCTTCCGGCCTTGCGAACAGTCACTGACTGTTCTCACGTCTACCAATTCCGCCACCACCGCATGTGTGATCATAGATAATTATACCAGAGAGTGTTGCGATATTGTTGGCTTGATTACGAATAAACCTTACGGCGTCTTATAAACTGGTCGCTTTTCGACTGACCAATATATAACGTTACTATACCGGTCCACGGCGGACGGCAAGTTTATCTCTTGATCGAAAGACGTTAGTTTATTGTGAGATACATAGGATATAGACGGTTGATAAAGACCAACAGCAGGCACATCTGATAGCCATTGGTTGATGAAGGTACGGTACTTGATATTGCGCAGATTAGCATCTAGCCTCGATCGTGCGCTAGACAAATTATCATCAGCGAGAGGATTTCTATAACCGGAAAAATTGAGTCCGTCTGATCCGGCCTGAGACGAATGCCAATAAGCATAGACGTCTGGATCAGCGCCAATATCCATCTCTCGAATTAGGACTTGGTAATCCCTCGGTCGCAAGACGTCGGACACGAGACTCACGGTACCGGTACTCTCGTCTATTACTCTCGCTTCTACCCGGACACCGAGTTTTGCCCACTGCTGTTTTAGCTCATCAAGAACCCGGCTGTAGAGTGCATTCTTTGATGTGGTGATAGCGATATTTAGCGGAACGCCAGCTTTCTCGCGTACACCACCCTTCATCGTCCAGCCAGCCTGGTCGAGTAGTACGGCCGCACCTTCTAGGTTATACTGCGGCTTCACAATTTCCTTGCCTGATATTTGGCCTTTTATAAATGGCGTATCGAGAGCGATCACGCCATTACCAATGACCTTGAGTAGTGCAGACGTATCCGTACCGAGTTGCAAAGCCCTGCGAAGTTCTATCTGACTCAATAATCCATCTTGTAGGTTAAATAGCAGATAAGCCCCTCGACTAAGTGGAGCGTGCTTGACGCTATACTGGCTGCCCAGCCGGGACATGTCAGGATCGATCAGTTCAGACGCTCCATTGACCTCTCCGCTATCGAGAGCCTGTTTCATATCGTCGATATCATCATAGCCATGGATCTCGAACCTAGACAATCTAGGTGCGCCTCTGTGATAGTCGTTATAGCCATTGAGATGCACAACTTTCTCCTGTTTGTCTTCGTCTACGGTCTGCAGGAGTTGGAAACTAAACGGGCCAGAGCCAACCGGCGCAACGCTAAAGGTGTTTTCCCTGAGAACAGACGGCAAGACGTCTTTTAGGATATGTTTTGGCAATATCGCGAATGTCAGAGCATGACGAAAAGGCGCATAGGCCGCAGGTAATGTAAACCGCACGGTCTGTTCATCGACAGCAACGACAGCAATGTCGCGCCAACTGGCATTGAGCGATGACCTAACAGCTGGATTTTTGATGAGCCCGATCGTAAATACGATGTCACCAGCGGTCAACTTTGCACCATCGTGCCACTTTACATCATCTCTAATCTTTACAGTGTAAACTTTACCTGTCTCATCGACCGAGAAACCAGAAGCGACATCCTGCCTCAGGAAACCCCGATCATCATAGTCATATAGCGACGAAAATATCAATTTCTTGGCCGATAGCTCAGCTTCGGATGAAGCATATAGCGGATTCAGGGTGCGTATCGAACCAACGACAGCTTCAGCATATGTTCCCCCGACTACGGGCGCCTCTGTGATATAGGATTTGCTGGAATAATATACTTGGACACCAATTGCCAGAACAACGACACCGACTAAAGTCAGCCAGCCGATGATATGCCTTTTCGCTAGGCGCATATTATCAATACGCTTTGTCAAAAACTTACGAGCATGGCGCGTCGTCGCCCCATGAGCTTTTTTGATGCTTTTTTTAAGATCTTTTTTGGATAGCTTTAATTCACTGAGATTACGCCATTTTTTTGGATCTTCGTCTTGCATCCAACGATACCTACGTAGGTATTAGTAGGCCAGCTAGTATCGACATGACAAATATAACAGCAAATACGATAGTCGCTTCGAACAAGTTCTTGTCAAAGCCGCGACGAGTCGTAAATAGTTCGCTGGATCCACCAAATCCTGCGCCCAATGAAGCGCCACGTTGTTGCAGCAATATACAGACGGTCATCAGACTAGCTGATCCAAGCATGATATAAGGAAGTATTTGATCTAAATTCATTCTATTTCTCCTTGCGCTCTAGGTATTGGAGTTCGAGTGCTCCGCTCACTATATAGTTTACCAGACTTAGCACCAATCCGGCCAAAATAGAATTCCAGAAAGTCATCTGTATGCCAGGTGCGAGGGCCAGTGATATATAGACTAGGATACCGTTAACAACGATCATGAATAAACCAAGCGTCAGCAGTATGGCTGGTAGTGAGAGTATGACAACTAGTGGTTTTAGTATTGCATTGATGACGGAAAATATCAGCCCAGCAGTCAGAAAAACAGTCGCCCCAACCGCAGGATCGTTATCGACAGTGCCAGTACCAAATATTCTAACCGCCACCCAGAGACCGACCGAGTTTAGCACCCAGCGAACCAAAAATGTCAAAAATTGTTTTTTCATAATACTTGCTCTTATTATAAACGTTTAGGCTATCTCTGTCGATAGACCCCGACTCAAATTGGTGTTTTTACTTTCCGTAACTAATATGTCATCCTCGAGGCGAATGCCGAGCGACTCCTCCGGTATGTATATGCCAGGCTCAACCGTTAATACCATGCCGGGCTGAAATGTATCATAACCACCCAGCCCCTCATGTACGTCCAAGCCCAGACCGTGGCTAATGGCGTGGGGACAATACCGTCTCGCACCCTCGATATCATCCGGGTTTGCTATCAATCCGAGAGCACTAATCTCTCGAGCAATTATCGCATTAGCCTGCTGGACATATTCTTTTATCGATCTACCGGGAGCGATCAGTTCGGTGATGGCGTTCTTTGCCGACTCAACCGCCCTGTGAACGCTGATCTGTCGGACAGTTGGAGCACCGAAGGCATAGGAACGTGTTATATCCGCCGCATATCCCGCATTGAACGCCCCAACATCCATCAAAACGACAGAACGTTTCGTTAGACGACTATCGTTTTCTATGTAATGCAGCGTACAGGCGTTTTTTCCACTCGCAACGATAGGCTCATAGGCATGCTTGAAACCACTCTTGCGAAAATCGTGAGTAAATTCAGCCTCGATTTCGTACTCGTATCGAAAGCTGGACATCTGAGTTTTAACGTTATCAAATGCACTAACTGTTGTCTTTACTGCGGCCATAATATGTTTAATCTCGTATGACTGTTTAATTGCCCGGGCTTTTGCAAGCTCTTTGTCGCATAAACTAACAGATATGAATGTACGGTCGAGAATGGATTTTAGCCTTTTCTGGGCAGGATTTACCACAAAACCATGGTCGGCACCGTCAACGAACGAATAAACCATGCTGTGTTTTTTTGTTAGTAGCCTGAGACGCTCTTCGAATTCATCCTCGTTGATCACTTCGTCGGCGTTGCTGATTTTTATAGCATCTTTGGCACTGAGTCCGCCGTCAAATATCAATTGCACTTTACTGCGGCGAGGTGCGACTAGCGTCGTATGCCCACGGACGGTATCGATAATTACCCTCCAGCTTGGAGACGAGATTCCCGTTAGATAATAAAAATTTGCCTCTTGCCTAAAGCTAGCCGACATGTCATTTTGCATTTGCATTTCATCGTAGGCCGCCAATACATATAAGCCGCCCGCTAATTTTTTGCGATTATCTGCGTATTCCATATAAATTAGTCTAGCATGCAGTTGCTTGCGGCGTATTCTGTGCTTGACTGACGTAAAGGATCACATCAGTATGAAACGTACTAACGCCACGAACACAGTAGGTCGTAGTCGTGCCTGACATCTTTGTGATAGTAACACCACTCGATGCATTAAAGCCCGAGGGCAGACCGGTACCAGTTG
>JBARQK010000108.1:0-2902 GCA_049643705.1 Saccharimonadaceae bacterium (SeqCode)
GGCCTGGCTGCTCAGTTCGGCTAGTTTTCCAAACTCGGTTTTGTTGCCCGTTGCAACGACCACCGCCGTTGCTTCACCGCTGACAACAAAAGAACCCTGAAAAACCATACAGGTTTGGTCGTAAATCTCACGTTCGCCGTCTAGCTCATCGATAGATTTGTCGACAGGCATTGATTCCCCGGTGATCTGTGATTCGTCGATTCGCAGTGAGCTAGAGCTGATCAGGCGCGCGTCGGCCGGGATCTTTTCGCCCTCGTCGATCAGGATGATGTCACCTGGCACAAGTTTTTCAGCTGCTAACTGGATAGTTTTACCGTCGCGTAGGACATCTACTTTGACACTGCTCTTTTGCTGTAATGATTTTAGGATACGCTCAGTCGAAAAGCGCTGAACATAAAAGATCGTAGCGCTGACTAGCATGATGGCTAGTATGACAATGGCATCAAACAATGCGTGGTGCATCAGGCTGATAATGACTGCAATAGACAGCACGCCCATCATAAGGTTGGCAAACGGCTCGACTAGGCGTCGCCAGATCGGTTCACCCTGAACGATGATGGCATTTGGTCCGTACGTATCTAAACGATGCTTCGCCTGGAGACTACTCAGCCCCGCCTCTGTTGCCTCCAGCACTTCGAGCGTCTGTCGAGGTGATTTTTGGTAAAAACTCATTAGATTCATTATAGCAAATTAAGCATAAGCCCTGCTATAATGGCAGTATGAAAAAGACTTCGAAAAAACCAGCCAAGATCGAAGAAGAATTTCGGCCTGAAGCTATGCTGTGGTCTACCGTCAGTTTTGGCGTGTCGATTATGGTAGTTATAGTATTTATCGTAAATACGTAATAATATTTATTTCAGACCTTGGATTCTGCCGTTTGGTCCACGCCGTTCTGCGTCATGCGCGGTGATGGCTCTGATTTCTAAGTATAAAATTGGTTGGATTAGGCATAAGTGCGTCAACGGGCGCACTTTTCATTTAGAGATTCGCTTGAGTGGTACAATATAGACATGAAAGTACGAATTGAGATAGACACCAGGACCTTCATAAGGTTTTGGCTAGTTATGATAAGTTTCGCGTTCGCAATATTGGCAATATATAATGCTCGAGTAGCACTGGTCATGGTCGGAGCGGCACTATTCCTAGCATTAGCCCTCAATGCGCCCGTTAGTTTAATATCCAGGCACCTACCTGGCAAAAGTCGTATCGGCGCTACTGCTGTAGCTTACGTGATGGTCCTAGCTGCACTAGCAGCCGTAGTATTTCTGGTGATCCCTCCTATCGCCGAGCAGACATCAAAGCTGATCGAGTCCGCACCTGAAATGGTCGATTCGGCTTCGCAACAATGGCGGGCGTTTGGTGATTTTGCAACCAAGTATAACATCCAGGATCAAGTCAACCAGGCGGTGGCTTCGATCAAACAAAGTACTCAGGATATTGCGATTGATTTTGGCAAAAACGTCCTAGTCGGACTGGGGTCGTTCTTTTCATTCTTGTTCTCGATGTTTATCGTACTAGTGCTGTCGTTCCTAATGCTGATAGAAGGCCCGGAATGGCTGCGGCGGCTATGGGCGAGCTACACCGACGAAGATAAGATGAAGGATCACAAGAACCTTCTCGAAAAGATGTACACAGTTGTGAACGGTTACGTCGGGGGGTTATTGACAGTTTCCATGCTAGGCGCGCTCTCGGCAGGTCTAGTTGTATTCACGCTCAGTTTGACTGTGCCAGGCGTACCGTCAAACCTAGCGTTCCCTACTATCGCTATAGTTTTCTTGTTCTCTCTGATACCGATGTTTGGTGCGACTATTTCCGGTGTACTAGTGGCGCTGCTACTAGCAATAAACAGCGTTTCCGCGGCCATTATATATACTGTGTTCTTTCTGGTTTACCAGCAGATAGAGGCGAATTTTATATCGCCTGTCATTCAATCAAAGAAGCTTGAGCTATCGCCGCTATTGATTCTAGGATCAGTCACGATCGGTTTATACGTATTTGGTATCGCGGGAGGTATCATCTCTATCCCGATAGCCGGATGTATAAAAGTCCTGCTAGAAGATTATTTGGAGAGATCCGATAGAAAGCGTAAAGAAAAATCTCGCCCCCTAGCAAAGCTAGTGAAAAAGCTCCAGTCGGAAGATTAGTCGGCTAACTTGCTCCAAACAGTACCGCTAGAGGTGTCGCGAATCGCGATACCTTTTGCATTTAATTCATCGCGAAACTTGTCGGATAATTGCCAGTTCTTGTCGTCCCTTGCCCTCTCGCGTTCGATGATGATTCGTTTTGCCTCGTCATCGATATCTGGAGTCGAGTCGATAAGCTTTAGCCCTAGAGTCTCGTCAATTAGTTCGAGTAGTTGCATGAAGGCCGAGCGGTTGATGTGATCGATGTTGGATTGTTCCAAACGACCGAAAGCATCGTCGATGACAGCAAGTGCCCGTGGCGTATCGATATCGGCCTGGAGAGCTTCTAGGATGGCGCCGGAGGTAGCATGTAGCGCTAGGCGCTTGCTATCGTCGTCCTCGATCGTGTCGTGTATCTGATGTCTCAGGCACGCTATGTCACGCCAGTGGATCAGCCTGTTGTGCGCCGCCTCGGCATTGTCGTGGCTGTAGTTGGTTGGGTTGCGATAGTGTGATTGCAGAACGAGCAAGCGGAACGCCAGCGGATCTACCCCATTCTTTCCTAGATCTGCCAGTGTATAAAAGTTCTGAGCGCTCTTTGCCATTTTCTTGCCATCGACTAGAATATGATCGTTATGCATGAATGTCGTGGCGTAGATCGGCGAATTATTGCCAGCAGTGCTCTGTGCGATCTCGTTCTCATGATGTGGGAATTTCAGAACAATACCACCGGTGTGGATGTCAAACGGTTGGCCGAGCTTTAGACGACTCATGACGGA
>JBARQK010000109.1:0-13740 GCA_049643705.1 Saccharimonadaceae bacterium (SeqCode)
GGGCTGAGCTTGCAGCTTTCGACTTCGGTGGTCATCTGTTAAAATGAGTTAGAGCTTTCGTGTAGAAAGCCACCAAAGTTTATGGCCAGGCTCGTCCTGGCTATAAACTTTTGTAACGGCAAGGCCGTTAAATCGAACCCGCCGCGGTTCGGGCGAAGCGTTCGCTTGCGAACATTCCCGCCACTAGCGCACCCTACATTATCCTGCCAGGCTCGTCCTGGCTATAAACTTTGGTAACGGCAAGGCCGTTGAATCGAACCCGCCGCGGTTCGGGCGAAGCGTTCGCTTGCGAACATTCCCCACCTCCCATATTCCCATGCCACGTACCAGGTGATATAATATAAGCTGTAACTTAATCAAAGGGGAAAAACAAATGGATCCGCTACTTATCACATTATTTGTCATCATCGGCTTGTTCGTTGTTGTCGGACTGTTCTTTTGGGCAACCTACAACGGTCTAGTGAAACTCAAGATTCGCGTTGATGAAGCCTGGAGCGATATCACGGTTCAGCTGAAACGAAGGCTAGACTTGATCCCTAATTTGGTAAATACAGTAAAAGGTTATGCAGCACACGAAAGTGGCGTTTTTGAAGCAGTCACCAAAGCTCGCACCGCCATCATGGACGCAAAGGGCGTAAAAGAAACTGCCGCTGCCGAAAACATGTTCGAAGGCGCACTAAAGAGTCTTTTTGCAGTTGCCGAGAGCTATCCAGACCTAAAGGCAAGTCAGAATTTCATCCAGTTACAGCAAGAACTTGTTGACACCGAAGACAAGATCCAGGCGTCTCGCCGTTTCTATAACGGTGGCGTACGTGATCTGAATACAAAGATAAAGATTTTCCCAAACAATGTTGTCGCAGGCATGCTCGGCTTTAGCGAACGCGAATTCTTTGAAACCGAAGACCAAGCAGCTGCTGAAAAACCAGTCGAAGTTTCTTTCTAAACCGTTAACTGCTGTAATCCAGGAGAGCCTAGTTTATGTATAGTGCCATTGCTGCCAACAAACGCAATACGTTGATCATCATGTCCCTGTTTGTGGGACTGATTGGGGCTGTCGGTTGGACGGTAGGGTATGTCAATGGCGACAGCTCTATCACCGTTTGGGTGCTGGTTGTTGCAATTATCTATGCGCTAATCCAATACTTTATAGCTGACAAATTAGCGGTAATGGCGATGGGCGCACAGCCGATAGAAAAGCGCGATAGCCCTAGGCTTTACCGAATCGTCGAGAACTTGACGATAGCCGAAGGCATGCCTATGCCAAAAATCTATCTGATAGATGACCCAGCTCCAAATGCATTCGCAACTGGTCGAGATCCGCGACACGCTATCGTTGGGGCGACAACAGGGATACTGGAGCTGATGAGCGACCGAGAGTTGAATGCAGTCATGGCCCACGAGATCGGTCACGTAAAGAACTATGACATCAGAGTTAGTACGATTGCCTTTGGATTGGTGAGCGTGATCAGTATAATGGCCGATATAGCTTTTCGCACAATGTTCTGGGGTGATCGCGATAGTGACAGTAGTCCAAATCCGATCGTTATGATCGTTGGTATTGTGTTGATCGTGTTAGCACCCGTGATTGCTACGATGATCCAGCTAGCGATCGGCCGACAGAGAGAATACCTCGCTGATGCGACAGGCGCGATGACGACCCGTGATTCGGAAGGTCTCGCTATGGCACTAGGAAAGCTTCAGGGCGCTGGGCGCCCTATGCAGAAACAGAGCAGTTCAACTGCCCATTTGTTCTTAAACGATCCTCTGAAATCAGGTAAGATATCTCGACTATTTAGTACGCATCCACCACTGGAAGATCGCATAGATAGGCTGAGAAAAAATGCCACAAAGTTCTAAGAAGCACAAACAGACTATTGCCCAGACAAAGCCAGCAGAGATAAAATCAAAAGAGACTTTGCGCAGTCGTATCAAAACCAAGCGGAAAGACTTCTTATCTCGCAGGCCTCATCGTAGCTTTCGAATGACAAATCGTCGGGACTATCGAAGGTCGCTCGATTTAGGCGGATTTCTAGCGCTTACATCCAACGTTATACGCTTGATCGTGGCTAATCGCAAGCTGTTTTTATATCTCGCGCTATTATTCATAGGGTCTATGGTGATATTTAGCACTTTCGGAACTATCCAAAGTAACTATGAAAACGTAGATCAGGCCCTCCAAGAGGTCAAGACTAGCGAGATTGGTGACCAAGTAGGTTTTGTTGGTCAGGCCGCACTAGCCGCGGTGACCATGTTCTCTAGTGGTGGCGCGAATAGTGGCGACCAGTCGCAACAGATCATGCTCAGCTTCTCCATATTGGCTACATGGCTAGCTGTTGTTTGGTTGATGCGTGCGATTATGAATGGCAAGAAAGTCCAGTTGAGGGATGCCCTATACAATTGTGGTGCTCCGATAGTAGCTACGTTACCGCTGCTGATGTATGCGTTTTTGCAGACCCTGCCGATAATCATGATGGCTATAGTCTATTCAGCGCTTTCAATCACCGGCTATGTTGATAACGGTTTTGGATCGATGATATTTTGGACGGTTGCCGTTCTAGTACTGACGCTATCATTTTATTGGTTAACGACTACATTTTTAGCATTGATTATCGTAACCCTGCCAAATATGCGACCGGTTAGGGCGCTCAGTATCGCCGGTGATATGGTGGTCGGTCGTCGACTAAGAATAATGCTGCGTATTGTTTGGGCGATAGTACTGGGTCTAGCTGGTTGGTTCCTGTTTGTTATACCTATGGTCATGTTTGATAGTTGGATAAAATCCGTCTGGCAGTGGATCAGCTGGCTGCCTATGGTTCCTGTTGCCGTTATGATCGCAAACGCCACGATAGTTATATGGCTGGCAAGTTATGTTTATGTTTTGTATCGAAAGGTCGTTGATGATGACGCGAAGCCAGCATGACCAGCGCATAAAAGAACTGCGACAAGCGATCGATCGCTATAGCTATGAATATCATGTTAATGACGACTCTAGTGTCTCTGATGCAGTTTACGATAGTCTATTTGCGGAGTTAAAGCAGCTGGAGGCTACGCATCCCGAACTCATAACTTCGGATAGCCCTACGCAGCGAGTTGGCAATGCGCCGGTAGACAAATTTGAAAAAGTAAAGCATTCGCGTCGGATGTTGAGCCTAAATGATGTTTTTGATCGTTTTGAGGTTGAGGCTTGGGTGACGAGGATGGACAAGCTACTCCCCGGTAACGAGCATGAATTTTTTGCTGATCTAAAGATGGACGGTCTCGCCTGTGCGTTAGTTTATAATGATGGCATATTTTCGCAGGCCATCACGCGTGGCGATAGTTTTATCGGTGAAGACGTAACCTCAAACGTCCGTACTATCAAAAATATTCCTTTGAGGCTGAGGAATGCTCCTGGCTTTGAGTATTTATTGCACGGTCGTACCGAGATTCGCGGTGAAATAATAATGCTAAAAAAAGATTTCAAAGCCCTGAATGAGCGTCAAGCGACCAGAGGTAAGCCTGCCTTCGCGAATCCACGCAATCTCGCTGCCGGTACGATTCGCCAGCTTGATCCGAGATTGGTTGCTGAGCGACCGCTATCTTTTCGTGGCTATGATGTTTTGCGCGATAATGTTAGTGATATACCGACAAATATGTTTGCCTACGAGGCGATGAGTGCACTAGGGATTGCTCGCAACGACCAGGCCAGTGTGTTCACTAGTCTGGATTCAGTTATGCGTTTTATTGATGAGTGGGATGAAAAAAGAGATGATCTACCATTCCTGACAGATGGTTTGGTTGTAAAGATAAATGACAGAGTGCTATACGAAGAACTGGGCGTGGTCGGCAAGCAGCCACGCGCAGCGGTAGCTTACAAATACGCCGCCGAGCAAGCGACAACAATAGTAAAAGATATTGTCATATCGATCGGTCGGACGGGTGCCGCTACGCCTGTGGCTGTTTTTGATCCAGTAGTTGTTGCTGGCAGTACAGTTCAGCATGCTAGTTTACATAATGCTGACGAGATAGCTCGGCTCGATGTGCGTCGTGGCGATACGGTTATTATATTCAAAGCCGGAGACATCATTCCGCAAGTAGAGAGCGTTGTTCTGGACCTACGACCAAAAGAGTCGAAGGTAATTGATTTTGAAGCCGAGCTTGCACGTCAGTATCCAGAACTAGAATTTATACGGGGAGAAGGCGAGGCGGTCTACCGAGTCAAAGGCACAAATTCAGATCTGATATTAAAACGAAGCTTGGAACATTTTGCATCAAAGGGAGCGATGGATATTGATACGCTCGGAGAAAAAAACGTTGTTGCGTTAGTAGATTCTGGGTTAGTAACTGATCTAGCAGACATATACAGGCTCACAAAGGAACAACTCTTGCAGGTTGATCGATTTGCCGAAGTGTCGGCACAAAAACTCATCGACGCTATCGCTGCAAAAAAACAGCCTCAACTCGAAAGATTTGTTTACGGTTTAGGAATTCGGCATGTTGGCGTGCAAACGGCAATTGATCTTGTAAAGCATTTCGGATCATTGACGGCGATGTCCAAAGCGTCGATAGACGAGCTGCGTAATGTCGATGGTGTCGGTGAGGTTGTCGCCGAATCTGTTATTGCTTGGTTTTCGGATGAGGATAACGAGACGTTAGTTAATAAGTTTTATGATCTTGGCGTTGTGCCGCAATATCAAGAAAAATCGGGCAAGCTCGCTGGTATTAGTTTCGTCGTGACCGGCTCACTAGAAAACATGAGCCGCGACGAGGCGGCCGATCGGATCCGTGTCCTCGGCGGTACATTTCAAACTAATGTCGGCAAAGACACGACATATTTAGTCGCGGGAGGTAAAGTTGGAGCTTCTAAATTAAAAAAAGCGGAAAGCTATGGTACAAAAGTCATCAACGAGAGTGAGTTGTTAGGTATATTGTCATGAGCGAAAATCTGATACCTGATATTCAGAAAAACTATCTCGCCGTGATCAATGGTTCTGTTGGCACAAGAATGTTCCGGCATCTTTATGCTAAGAACCAAGATGACAAGATAGTTGACGTTATGGTTGGAGGAGAGCTATCGTGTGCGTATTTTGTATCAAGTATCTTGAAAATCTTCGACATGATCGATCGTCCTCACGCAACGGTTGTGACCACGATAAAAACCATGGAAACATCCGGTGTCTGGGCGAAAACTGACACGTCAGCAGTGGGGGATGTCACTGTCTGGCCCGAGAATCAGGACGGCCATGCTCACATTGGTTTTGTGATTTCTGATAACAGATGTGTGAGCAATTCTTGGAGTCTTAAACAACCTGTCGAGCACGATATGATTATGGATGATGGGCGTCGACCAATAGCATTTTGGCGTTATACTAGAGGTTAGTCTCTAATAGATCATACGCCGCTACGGCCGAGTGTATCTGTTGAAATCTTACACTTCCCGTTCTGTCGCAAGTCGGTTCTAGGCTGTGCATCAACCAAAAACCTATTAGTAGCAGGGTGTGGTCATTATTTATCTGGTCAGAATATTTCTTTATGTCATAGCCGTGTTTGTGCATATCGATTAGGAATGTCGTCTTGTCTGCTCCAGGCAGACCACGTCCAGCCCAGCTCCAGTCGACGATACGGACACCCTCGTCAGGATGCCATGCCATATTTGATTGGCGGAAGTCATTGTGCGCGGCGGTCATCGGCTGTTCTAGGTCTATATCGTCTGATTGTTCTTTTAGCTTTGTTAATTCATTACTCAGTTTTCGAGCTGTTCGAGCAAATATCGCCGAGTCTACCTGTGTAGAATAGTCGGCTAGCTTTGAGCGTATCATTTCTAAAGATTTATTGTCGAGTGATTGCCAACCTTCTCGAACAAAACTGTCGAGCGAATCGTTAATTTCGTTAAACTCCAGGACAGGTAGCGCCGCGAGATCATCGAGGGCCGAGAGGATATCATTGATGTACTGACCATGCAATGTATCGTCATTTGGTATTCTCCAATGCCAACCATCTTGTTCTAGGTAGGCTGATAGCATGAGACTATGATCGCTGACAATCTCGGCCTTATCGGGAATATGTTGGTAGTCGTATCGCTGCAAATGATCGTACATTGCTTTTTCTTTTACCAGATACTTGCGCGAATGTTCTTCACGTTTATCATCAGTGAATCTAGTTGCATCGTGCTTTTTGACAAAGATATTGCCCGCCGGCGATTGAACGATCAGGCGATCATAAGCCATATGCCCACCACTGGGTCGGCTGATCTCGCTGTCTGGACCAAAGTATTCGATTATATCGTTCATAGTTCCATGATCTATAATAGCCTTTTCTATTAGTTTCTGGTGAGAACCGTGAAGTATCATTGACCGAACATCGCGTAGATCGAACCAGTTAACTGCGTTGCTTTCATGGCTAAGTCTACTAGTCTGCTGGACCTCTGGTCTCCACAGAACCGCCGTGGTGTCTGCCCAGGCGTGTGCAGTAGAGCGCTGGTCGGCCACTGGTCCCGAGTAGACTACTTTGCCATCGGCGGCATCTATCGTAACTCCAGTTTCTTCATAAGTTTCACGAATTGCTGCCAGAAGTGCAGTTTCTCCTGGATCTATGAAACCACCAGGCAATGCCCACATGCCGTTATCACGTCGTTGAACCAGTAGGATTTTTGGTTGGGGTTGACTAGTGATGACGATAGGGTCGGCAGTGTAGTTCGGCCCCCAGTTATAATAGTAGCCCTTGCCCGTGACAGCACCAATTTCGGGATTTCCCAACATGTCTTTTAGCCACGGATGCAGGGGTCTGCCTATATCATCAATATCTAGACCTTGCCTTGCGAGGCTGTCTGTTTCAATGATGGAAGGCAGTTTGTCCTGCTTGACCTGCCATGGGCCATCAGGAAGAGTCGGTATGTCGGACGTATCCATAGCTAGGCGAGTTGTGGGGTAGCCAGGATAAGGGCTACGATCAATAACAGTTTTGTATGTTAATTTTGTCGTCTCTAGATTATGCATATGCCATCTCTAGCTCTACTGAATTCACAGCCGCCATCCCAACTCGTATACCGACATTTCGCTCGTATTGTTCAACTTTTTCAGTTGGCCCCATATGCTTACCTGCGGCATCGCTCAATTTTACAGTATCTATTCCATTTACGTTTGTCGCTTTCATGACAAAGTTATTTGGCCTAACTCCTAGATCGTTCATTAGTGTTGTGCCCCAGCCAAAGACAAAGTTGATCTTGTCCTTGAAATAGTCGGCCAGTTCAAATATTTTGTCGATATCTAGATTGTCACTGAATACTATAGTTCGCGTCATTGGGTCAACACCGTTGGCTCTGAGAAAGGCTATCAAGCGATCTCCAAAACTGAACGGATCACCTGAATCATGTCGATAGCCTTTGATGTCGCGGATCTGATCTGGTGCTAGGTCGGCAAAAAAGAAATCGGTCGTGAAGGTATCAGTCAATGCTATAGATAGATTGTCGCCGTATACTCCGCGCCAGTCACGGAGGAACTTGTCCTGACCATCTAGCGGATCGTTTCCGACCTCGTCTTCCAGACCGGCGTAGACCATCATCATTTCGTGCGCACTAGTACCGATAGGGGAAACGCCAAATTCGTATGCTAGGTAGATGTTGGAAGTACCTAAAAAATTATCTGGTAGTTCGCTAACGAGACGTTCAGTAACGTGCTTTTGCCATCCATAGCTAAATCGTCGACGCGTACCAAAGTCAGATAGTTTTATATCGGGACGCTGCTGCAACCGGGCGATCTTTTCGCTTAGATTCCGATCGCCTTGTTCGTAAAGTTCATCAAGACTGCTGCCTTCGGCTGCAAGTTTGTTGGCAAAATATATTTCATTGATTTCACTCATGATCACGGTTTCCCAGAAAGTAACTAGTGGCCAAGGGCCAGTTGTTTTGACTGCAAGCTCGCCACTATCATTCAGTGATATTTCGACTTCTGGCAGGACGTTGTCCATGAGGAAATCTAGGTATTCTTTACTAAATACGGCGTTGCCATCCTGATGGTTGAGACTGGCTAGGTAAGCTATTTCATCTGGTCCCCATCCGTCGCGCAGTCCATCCAGCCGATCTCTTAGTTCTTCTGGACTGACATATTCTGATAACTTATTTGAGCCACGGTTCATTAGTTCGAAAGTAACTATTGCTTCAGGATGCCTCTCGAATTCTACCTGCGCCATGAGGGCCTTGTAGTAGTCAAGTCCTTTCGTTAGGCGAGGGGATTCAATATCTTTCATTGCTCGCCCCTCCCGATTACTATGCCGCCGTTGATTATTTCGTCGACAGTCATCGCATACATACCTGCTTCTATCAGTGCTTGCTTAGCATGTTTTCCGTCACTTTCGTCGACTGATTTCACGGCATCCTCGATCCAGACAACATCTAGCCATTCGGGATTCAGGTTAACCAGAGGTTCTGCTGTCGCAGGTACACAGTAGTCACCAGCTATGCCAGGAATAAATGCGATGGTTCTTTTTCCAAGCCCTTGATTAATCCGTACGATTCTCTCGACTGCATTGCCAACTGTGCGTTCTGCTCGCGGTAGGTTGGCAACGACGTCGCCCATCCTACTGCGCCCAGGCTCGATGACAGCGTCAAAACCTGAGTAACCGTCATCTTCTGTACTCATTCCTTTACTGGCGATGGCATCATTTTCTTTGATGATGAGGTTAGGGTGGAATTCATACCCGGGCGTGTCTGCGACGCAGTGGACCGGCCATTTATCGAAATGTTTCGTTTGCATCGGGTGTTTGTCGCGAGTGAATACTACAACTCCGTCATTATCTCGTACCCAGTCAGTGAGTTTGTTGATAGGGGGGACGACTTTGTCGCCGTCATTAACACCTAGTGCTCCGCCAGGGCAAAAATCCTTTTGGACGTCTACGACGATAACGACAGCTTCACCATAGCTACCAGTAGGTTTCTTCTCTAGATTGTTCTTCATTGCTCATCTCCTTTACTTCGTGTGTAATTTACACTATTAATATTCTCAGACTACATTATAGAAAGTGTATTGTCAACACTATTTACAAAAAATCTTTTGAGATATATAATGAAATCTATAAATAAGGAGTAGATAGCAATGGCGATGCCTAACAATATGATATTTGTCCGTCACGGACAGTCTGAGGCAAACGTTGTTCACAAGAGCGACAAAGACGGCGAAGCACACGCTAGCCTGGGAGCCGTAAACAATAGGCCAGACTGGCGCCAGAGATTATCTCCTGCGGGCATAGATCAGGCAAGGATAGCAGGCGAATGGATAAAAAATAATTTTGGCGGTTTAGATTTGTTTGAGGCTTTGTATGTTTCTCCGTTTCTGAGGACTCGCGAGACAGCCGGCTATATGAGTACTGGCAGTAATGCTACGTGGTTAGTTGATGACAAGATAGTTGAGCGTAGTTGGGGTATATATGGTATCGTGCCAAAGGCTGAACAGCGCAAGAAATTTCCGCTAACTAGTAAACTACGCAGTGCTTCTCCGTGGTACGTTCGTCTAGATGGTGGCGAAAGTATGCCAGACGTGTATAGCCGTTTTCGTGATTTCCAGGGTGCGATGCATCGTGATCATGATGGCCAGAACGTACTCGCCGTATCTCATGGAGATTTTATGAACGTGGTTCGTTATGGTGTTGAGCGAATGCTACCAGAAGAATGGGAAGAGATGGATGCTGACGAAGCTTCAACCATACGAAACTGTACCATTCTATGGTATACACGAGTAAATCCAGAGAATCCGAATGATGTTAGGGGTCGAATGCATTGGCGCAAGATGATATATCCTGACGCAGTTCACGAATCACCAGATGGTGGTCAGTGGGTCGAGTTAGGAGAGCGTCGTCGCTATAATAGTGAAGATTTGATCGCCCAGGCGCAGCAATCGGAGCCACTACTGAATGACTAAATACATTCTGATACCAGGTCGCCATCATTTGGTGACAAGTTACCAAATATCGTATCTGAGGGAGCAGCTAAATCTACTTGAACCAGGTGCTCAGATAATATGGGCGATTACGTCGGCTAATCATTCAGGCACGAGACGCAATCCGATCTCTGGAGCCCGTCGTCAGTCCATGATCGATTTAGTTGTGGCGCATGAGAAACTTCCATCACTAGTTTTTCAGATAACAAATATGACGCAGAAACAAGACTTCGAACATTATCTAATCGAGGATATCCGGGTCCAGACAGACGGTGAGGTAGATTTGTCACCAGATAATTGCCTGATCGCATGTTCAACGCCAGAGATTATTTCAGCATATCGAAACCTTGGTTTTGATGTCGTGACAGTTGAATTAGACGAGGCTACCGGTCGGCAGACAACTGATCGACCATGGGACGTGGTCGAGCGATTATGCCAATTGGACGACGAATGGAAAGATGACGAATATGTTCGACATAATATGCACGAAGTTTGCATCGAGTACTATGACAAGTATAATTTGACGGGTCGTTTACAAGAGACATTTTCAGATCCACTGTTTGATTCCGATGATGGTGATATTACGGCGACGCGAGACTATGTTGTTTACCGCGCCGCATTCGAGGATGGTGCAAAACGTAAAGTACCTGACTTTATCGAAAGTGTTCGGCCGGGCAAGATTATTGATATTGGCTGTGCGACGGGCGAGACGATAAAGATTCTCACGGAAAAGCCTGAGCTATTTGAGTCAGATTTTTACGGCGTTGAAGCAGCTAGGCCGCTATATGATATGTGTGAACAGAGAAAAGCAAACGGGGAGTTTGGTAATTCTAGCGTCTATTTCTATCAACGGAATATAATGACCACTTCTCTCATAAAGAACAACTCGGCCAACACTATTATCACTATGGCGCTAACTCATGAGATCGAGTCGTATCTGGGTCGTGGTGCTTTGATAGACTTTTTAAAACGTACATACGATATGTTAGCGCCGGGTGGCGTATATATAAACTATGACGTTGTCGGTCCTGGACGCCGAGAAGAAAAAGTATATTTCCAGCCCAACAAATCGGACGGTGACAATCCAGAAGATTTGAGATGGGGCCTACACGGAGTGGAGCTAGCTGATTTTATGAGAAGACTATCAACTGCTGCCAGGTTCAAGAGATTTATTCGCTACTTTCGTAGCGTAGAAGGAGGCATAGATCAGCCTGCCGAAGTTATTCATAAAGGCGAGTTGTACTACCAGTTATCTCGAGGCGATCTTGCGGAATTTCTGGCTAAAAAGGATTATCTAGCGAGTTGGGAAAGTGAAATGCATGAAAAGTTCTGTTTTTTCGATCACGATGAATGGGCAGAGCTTCTAACTGAGATTGGCTTTAAGCTTACACCAGCAACACGCGCGATAACAAATCACTGGCTGATACAAAATAGGTTTGAACCATCTGGCTATATTGCATATAGTTTAGGCGAAGAGTCCATGCCTTTGGCTGATTTCGTAACAAACACACTGTTGATTGCTGAAAAAGAGCTGTAGCTAACTCTGTAATGTTGGATTATCGCAAAACGGCTTTGATACGTCGGATGCCGGCGGAGCTGGATTCTTCTTTGGTGATTTTAAAGGTTTTGCCGCCTTCAGCGAGTTGACCGGTGTGATCAACATGGGGGCCACCGCAGATCTCTAGACTGGCGATATGCTCGTCAGGTCCCATTTGGTAGACTTTGACAGTTTCATCGTAGCGTTCGCCAAATGGACCGATCGCACCCATATCTAAGGCTTCCTCGGTTGGGTAAAGAGTGAATTTAACAGGCAAGTCTTCGCCGATCCAGCCATTTACTAGTTTTTCGGCTTGCTCAATTTCTTCCGGTGTCATTTTATGGTCGAGGTTAAAATCAAAGCGCAATCGATCGGCCGTGATATTGCTGCCATGTTGTCGTAATTCCGGTCCAAAGATTTCGCGAAGTGCCGACTGCAGTAGGTGGGTTGCTGTGTGGTATTTCAGATGGATTAGATCGTGACCTTCGAGCCCGCCTTTGAAAGTGCCTTTGCTGGCGGTTTGACTGCGTTCTCGTTGTTCGCGCATTTTAGCATCGAACTGCTCGCGCCAGTTTTCGTCTAGCTCTATGCCTCGTTTGAACGCTTCTTCTGCGCTTAGTTCGACAGGGAAACCGTAGGTGTCATACAGGGTAAACAGCATATCGCCTTGGTTCTTATCTCTGGTTGGATTTTCCAAGAAATATTTCTCGAATTCTCGGATACCTTTCCTGATAGTTTGACGAAAAGCTTTCTCTTCCTTAACTAGGATAGATATAATGTTCACGCGATTTTCGGCGACTTCAGGGAAGTCATTGTGATACATATCAGCGATAGCCGGAACTACTTCCTCGAGGAAGTTCTGTTCGATTCCGAGTTCAAAGGCAAATCTGATGGCGCGGCGTAGTAGCCGACGCATGACGTAACCCTGTTCTTTGTTACTCGGTACGCAACCGTCGACGGCCAGGAATGTTGCGGCACGCAGGTGGTCGGCGATAACGCGCATTGCGTTGGTGTGTGATTCGTAGGATTTTCCACTCAGCTGTTGCAGTCTCTCGATGATCGGCCACATCAAACTGATACGGAAAACATCAGGGTTGTCTATAGCTGCAGCCGCGATACGCTCCAGCCCAGAGCCATGGTCAATATTTGGCTTTTCGAGTGGTTCAAAGACGCCTTCTGCGACTTTCTTGTAGCCCATGAAAACGTTATTGCCGATTTCCATAAAGCGACCACAGTCACAGTTCGGATGGCAGTTTTCGCCATAAGATTTGTCGTGCGGCGTGCCAAAGTCATAGAACATTTCGCTATCAGGTCCGCAGGGATCACCGACAGGCGTGTTTTCGGGCGCGCCATTTCGGCTCCACCAGTTTTTGCTGCCGTCGTAATAAAATATACGTTCGCCATTTTTGATGCCACGCGCGTAACCGGCCTCTTCGGAGCCGATTTCTGCTTCGTCGGCCGTGATGCCTTTTGTTTCAAATAGCTGCTTCCATACGCTAGCTGCTTCGGTGTCTTTGTCGATGCCGTATTCGGGAGCTCCGATGTAGCATGTCACGTATAGCTTCTCTGGGTTCAAGCCGACCACTTCGGTCAAGAATTCCCACATCCATTTGATCTGCTGTTCTTTGTAGTAGTCGCCCATACTCCAGTTGCCGAGCATTTCAAAAAACGTTGTATGACGATTGTCACCAATGTCATCGATATCTTGGGCACGTAGACAAGTTTGGCTATCGACAATTCGATTGCCTTTCGGGTGAGGCTCGCCTAATAGATAGGGGATCATCGGCTGCATGCCACTACCGGTAAATAAAGTTGTTGGGTCGCCCTGCAGAACCAGGGGAGCCCTAGCGATAATCTCGTGACCACGAGAGGCGAAAAACTCTAAGTATTTGTTGCGTATTTCCTGGGCATTCATATCTGTTATTGTATCACATTTGCCCTGAGCGTGATTAGACTATAATGCCACCACCAAGTACTTCCTCATCTCGGTAGATAACGGCTGATTGACCGCTTGCGACTGCGCGTTCGGGAGAGTCGAGTTGTAAAACGTCACCAACCAGGTTAGCAGGCAGTAGGCTGCCGCGATGCCTTAACCTTACCAATATATTTTCAAGTGGCCGTGGAGAGTGATTTATCCAATGCATGTCGGCTAGCTGGAGGGTTTTTCGCCACATTGAATCATCATTGAGATTACGACTGACGTAGACTTCATTTTTGGACATATCTTTGCCGACAACATAATACGGCATGCCACCGCCAACGTCCAGGCCATGTCTCTGTCCTAGTGTGTAAAAT
>JBARQK010000110.1:0-2371 GCA_049643705.1 Saccharimonadaceae bacterium (SeqCode)
AGTTTTTTCGTGAGTGACGTTTGTCTGACCTGCCGCCTGCCGCACGGCAACTTCTGCGCCAGTTAGTCCCTTATACACCATTCACGATCTCGTTTATGTGTTCAAAAGTTAACTGATTGCTGATATGTTGTACCGCGCGCATACCGCTGACCTCGGCACCTACGCAGTTATCTGCCAGATCATCGATCATGATGCACTCGCTAACATCCAGATCTAGCCGCTGCGCCGTCAAACGAAAAATATCGGGGTGTGGTTTTACCATATGAAGCTCGAACGACAGCACGACTGCGTCAAATAACTCATCGAGTTCACCGTCTGCAAACAGACCATCGAGTCCACCATTACTGATATTGCTTAGCAAGGCAGTTTTGTACTGGCCTCTCGCCGAGCGAACATAGTCTATCATATCCAGGTTTCTGATATGTTTTGTTCTGAGTAGATGGAATACTTCGGCTTCGTCCATATCGCAGAGACGCGCCGCCGTACTGACAAAATCAGCGTGTTTGATAAAACCATAGTCAGCCTGTTTGATAGCATCCATCAGCTCCTGGCGCTGATCCTCGGGACATCTGTTGAAAAATGCTTGAGTGCTATTGCCGTACAAAACACCAAAACAGTCAAAAATAAGGCCTTTCATCGTAGGCCTTATTATACAGTTTGGCTAGTGTGAGGCAACTAATCGCGGATTGCTTGGACTAGGGCCGCATAGTCGGGTATCTGAGACTTGAACAAATTGCGGATCTGTACGGGGTTAGCCTTCATCGATCCGGTCGTACCGCTACAGGTGCTCGTCCAGATCTGTTTGACTGATTTGTCGTCTTTTAGGATGTCGTATTCATTGATATTACCGGCTGCGCAGACACCACGGGTGTCGTTTTTGTCATCAGTCAGAGCGACGGTACTGGTGAAACCTGCCTTGTCCAGGGCGTAGACGAATTCTTCGTAGGCACGAACGTTGTTGGAATATTCTTTGCTTTTTAATGGCGATGCTAGATAGCCAGAGTAAGTAGTCATCGTCCTAGTGCTAGGCGTGACTAGTATGCGATAAGATCGAAACTCGTCGTTGTTGACGATTTTGCCTCTGACGGTCAAACTAACGGCACTTCCCTGAGTAGTGTCTAGTAATGCTTGGCGGGCAGCTTGACTGGCTTCACTATCGGCAGTATCGCCACCGCCACCAAAAATAGCACGTCCTAATGAAACTATCGCTACAACCGCGACTATGATGATAACAATGACCAAGATTGTTGGTAATATGCGTCTAGATCCGTCTCTATTCATATCTGATATATTACCACATCGCGAGATAAAAAGCAATAGCAGGATGCTCCTAACCCCCCGGACCTCAAACCCTACCGCGGGTGACGCGAGGGGGTTTGATACTCACCCGAGTCAGCCGAATCCATAGACGACAGAGCATCATCGACAATCACGCGGAGGATATCACCTAGTTTTGACGAATCAACAAATGAAAAGTTTCTGATCTCACCGATCTCGGCATGATCTATTCGTAGTAGATAAACTAACACCGCGCCGTTATCATGCTCGTTTACGACCGGGCAAAAACCCTGCCTCTCACCATTTTCAACGCGCCATTGATCGATCCGTCCTTCGTGCATCAGATCGAGCAGACGATAATGATACGATGAGCGCGTCTTTACGTCGATATTGACCCCGATATTTTTTTCGGTATCGCTGATGACCATATCTACCCCTAGCGCATCGACACTACGGGGCGTCATCTCGGCGGCAAACCCCTGCTCGACAGCGCCGCGATAAACAGCGATCTCGCGGCTCAAACCATGTACGATCGCCTCGTATTGTTGATTGCTAAAACATCTGGCGGCGGCTTGTCTGCAGAACTTGTCCATCAACTGCTTTGCCATTTCGACAAAACCATCGGCATAACCAACCGGCAACGTTAGGACGGTAGCGACGAAAGTATCGTTAAAGTCTATCAGTTCATAAAGTCGAGCGTTTTTATCACTATATCCGTGTGGATGTTTGTCCATCTCCTGCTGAGCCTTGGCCGCTCGCGGCGCCTGTAGCGCTAGCGCATATAACCAAGCTTCGGCACGGATCTCCAAACTAACGTTCTGGCTATCGAGGCTTTTCGCCTGTGACTTTGCTGTATCGGCTATATTGTTTAGCTCGGCTGGATCACGAACCCGCCATAGTTTTTTCCTAATACCTACTAGACCGAGTCGAATCTCGACGCGTGTGTAGATATCGACCTCACGACCCATTTGCTCTGCCTGACGCAGCGGCAAAGTATGAGGCTTAAACCGACGCCACCCTTTATGAATCACTATAAGCCCACCGTAGCATTTCTGTTAATATCGGTATGCCCACCTCTAACTCACTATCGGGA
>JBARQK010000111.1:0-6574 GCA_049643705.1 Saccharimonadaceae bacterium (SeqCode)
GCCGCTCCGGCTTTGACCGATACGTCAAGTGATTTGACTGGTGACGAAGTTGCTTCTGCGGCGATGGTTACAGTTTGGGACTTTAGCTCCGGTGTGGGGTTAAAGTACGGATTCTCGATAGCCGTGAAGGCCGCGAGGGCAAGCATAGCGACAGTCAGAAGGAACATGATGACTCCGGCTAGCCAGCCACGTAGCGATAGCATCGATACGCCAGCGCCGATGATAAATATCGGCCATAGCTGCCACAGGTCGCCGAAATTAACATTGACGATATTTAGGTTGTCGATGAGGACGAGTGTGCCGATAAAGATCAGCATCAGGCCCCAAAATAGATTTCCGACGTTCCAACGTTTTGCTTCGGGCTCAACTTTTCTTGTTTGTTGCGGTTCGGCCGGTTCGGGAGCTTTCGTCTCGATCGGCTCGATGGGCTGCTTTGCTGTAGTTTTACTCATTGCCCTTCCCTCCTATGATTATCCAAGCTCCAATTATGATCAGCAGTGCCGGCCAGAGCAAGCTCCATTGCAGATTGAACCAGGCCGGAAATATCTGGCCGAGCATTAGCCAGGCGCCCAGGACTATTAGTCCAAAGCCGGCGTAGTTACCGAGTCGGCGCGCTCGACCGTTGTCTCGGACTTCTTCGACCAGGTTTTCTATCTTTTCACCGACGTCGCGTTTATCAATACTAGCTCTGTCTGGTGTCGGCATGATGATCGCCAGAATGATATAGGCTATGATGGCGCTACCGGCAGTGACCAGCCCCGCGACTACGAACAATAGACGGACGATCGTGACATCTATATCAAAGTATTTGGCAAAGCCGGCCGCGACACCGGCTATCATACCTTCCTTTGGTAGGCGGTATAGCTTTTTTTCTGTTGTTTTCATATTACCTCCTCTTTTGCATTATCGTCGGAAATATCAACTAGACCGATGACATAGTTTTTGCCGTAATGTTTGGCGCATTTTGGACAGGTTGTATAGAAAAAGTATATCGTGTCAGCTGGCTTGCCTTTGATCTCTGCATAGTCTCGCAGGAATTTGTACCATTGGCCGGCATTTTTAAACGGGCCCTCAAAGACCTTTGTTAAAAACGTACGCGACAGAATGACATTCTCGGCGCCCTCTATTGGTTTACTAATGGCGTACAGTTGTTCGGCTTGCCATGGAGATAGTTCGCGGCTGAGAGTCATGACTTGTTCTGGTGGCATGGACGCCACGGCATCGTCGGCAGTTTTCTGGAGTTTAGTCATAATCTTTGACATATTCAGAGGGATATACAGAAAACTACGTGTGTACATACGGATGAACCGTTTGTCGACGAACGTGATCTCGCGCTCGTCCCACTCTGCTATGTTTGGCACGGCACAACAGTCGGTTTCGTTAACCTCTGTATAAGTATTTGGTATGCCCATATTCACCTCCACGCATAGCTAAAGCATAGCTCTAGCGAACTTTTCTGTATATGAGATAAATCACAGAAGTATTTGTCAGTTCGACATAGCTTGAACTTCGGACAGTGTGACGGTGCGGCCTTTGGACCACATCGTATTGAAGTTGCTGTTGTAACTATCATAGGTTGCTGTGGTGTAGATGCGGATCATGACCTCGTTGCTATAACGGATGGCTGACGAGCTGAGGTTTGGCGAACCGGTAAAGACAACTTTTGAACTACTATCATCGCTATAATAACCGTTGATGGCTATGTATTTGTGATGTAGGTAGTTTTTGTAGTTTCCAGAACTGTCTTTGTTCTTGTCCATGTCGACGACTTTGATCTTGCCATTGCTGAGGATAGCAACCAATGCGTCGCGGCTGTAATCGCCCTGAGTCTTTGAAATCGCAACACGAACGTCGCAACCTGCGTTGCTGAGATCGCGAAGTTTCTCGGCAACACCTAGACGGTTTTCCGTCCATTTGAACATGGCGAGACGGATAACAGTTTTACTAGTAGACGCGTTTGATGGCGTCGTACCATAGCCGCTGGCTAGGCCAGTACATTTGACGTTGTTCAGAATGCCATAGTAGATATCCTCTGACAAAGTATCGACACCAGCGCGAGGAAAGGTGTAGATGCGACGACCGGTCTCGGACAATATATTTTGGTATGCGTTTTGATCGTCAGGCTCGGTTGCCATCCGGTCAAAATACAGCCGCATTGTGTCGTAGGCTGTAACGTCGCCGACCGTTGTGAACATGTTGTTCCACGAATACAGATGTGTCCCGCTCATGTTGGCAGAACCTATCATTGTGACTTGTTTTGATTTACCGGTTGTCGAGAACATATATAGTTTTGCATGCATACTGGCGTATTGGTTGTTGGACATGCAGCCAAAGTGGCAGATCTTTATATAATTTGATTGGGAGATGTCGGTTTTCAAGGCCGACTTTAGTCGCTCTGTCTGAGCGGTTTTTGCTACGTAGTCGGGGTCTTCTTTGTCGTATAAATGATCGTCGGTCACAACGCGGACATTGACGCCACGGTTTTTTGCTGCGATCAGTGCATCGGTCATTTGGGGCAATGTTATGGAATATGCCGCGATGCGAATAACCGAGCCAGCCGGCGCGTTGTTTATCGCATCCTTGACTCGATTCATTATCTTCCATTGCTCGGAAGACGAACCATAGGGGTTATTAAAGACACCACCAGATGGCGCAACGTAGCTAGGGTTCGGTGCTGCTAGGGATAGGTCTACCGGTATGATAGCGGTGGCCATGATTATGACAGCGCATGCCAAAGTAAATAATTTTGTTACAGCACTAGAGACACGATTCATTTCATCACTCCTTGTTACGAAACAAATAACAGTTTATCAACCTATTATACCACTAAACGAACTATTATGCAACTGGGTATATTCCGGGGTGAGTTGTGTGCGCATTGTCATAGTGTTATCGAGGGATCGGCGCTAGCATGAACGCATGATTAGTTTAGACAGAGCATTTAAATCGATTCGGCGAAAGGATTTCCTGAGAAATGACGATGCTCGATACGCCGATATCGACGCCCCTATTCTGATAGGCTATGGGCAGACGAACAGTCAACCGTCAACTGTGCGGCAAATGCTCGAATGGCTGGACGTTCAGGAAGGTCAGAAAGTTCTAGACGTTGGCTCTGGTTCTGGCTGGACGACTGCATTATTGTCGAGTATGGTCGGGCCCGAAGGCTATGTCTATGCGGTAGAGATTGTGCCTGAGCTGGTTGAATTTGGCCGAGAGAATTGCAGGCGTGCAGGAGTAAAAAATGTCGAGTTTTACGATGCTAGAGAGAACTACGGCTTGCCTAAATATGCGCCCTATGACCGGATACTAGTTAGTGCTGCCGCTGACAGCCTGCCGACAGAACTGATCGATCAGCTAGTGGTCGGCGGTCGGGCTGTGATACCGGTTAGAAATGATATTTTGGTGATTGATAAGATTCATGGTGATGAGTATGAAACAGTTAGACATTCAGGATATATATTTGTGCCCCTAGTTGGTAGATCCTAGATATATGACTATGCCCCGCGCCTGGTTCGGCGCGGGGCGTTGGCTAGTCGATGCAATGCGGACAGTAGTCACGGTAAGCGATCGCCATACCCTGCCAGAATGCTAGGTCGCCAGGTATGGTTTCTACCCACTCCGAGACATGATCTCTGGGGATCTTTGCTATGTATGACCCGTCAGTTGAACGTACCAAGACCGTTGAACTGATGAGACTTCCAACTGCTGAGTACCAAGTGTCTGATGTGCCGTGGATCTCGTGCAGAAAGATGCAGAAGTCCAGGTCAAAGACATCGGAGTAGTTGTCTCTGATCAGATTATAAACCGTCTCGGCCGCCCTATGACCCCAGGGTCTCTCGAGGGAGTAGAATCGCCAGACGCCTCGCGAAATAAGCCCAAGAATGATTCCGCGAGCAAAGTCGCTAGCAGTCAACTTTTGTATATTTGCGGTCATAGTGCGATCCCCTCTGTAAAGTGCTGTGATTAGCCTGAGCTTATACTATATGCCTCGAGCGTATTGGGCAAGTATGGGTGTGCATATCGCAGGCACTCGATATCAAACACAAGCGCGAGCGGTATTCGCTCGCGCTCGGAGGTTGTCTATATTCTAGTGAACGGTTAGTCTTCCGTTTCTGTCTCGGACTCTTGCTGCTGTTCCTGAGCTTTTTTCTCGGCTTCAGATAGTTCATCGTCATTGTCGTCCTGTGTTTCGACTTTGTCTGTGTCTTCTAGCTCATTCTCGGATTCTTGTTTTGTGGTTTCCCTCTGCTGTTCCTCGGCCTGCTTTGTGGCTTCACGCGACTCTTCGGCTTCCTTTAGGGTATTTTCAAATCCGTCGATTCTTGACTTGAGCGAGTCGGCTAGAGCGGCGTCGTTAGCGTCGAGGGCGGCTTCGTATTGTTTCTTTAGAGCTTCACGTTGATCCTCGAGACTTTTTTGTTTCTCCTCAAAGAAACTGTCTATATCTGACTTTTTGTTATCAGTTACATATAGTGTACTACCTCGAACCATAAGCGACAATGAATCTTCTGTCGTTACGTTAGGTCTGGCAGGGACATTGCTTGCAATCATATGCTTTACCGTTATAATTAGTCATATAATCCCAAAAAAACAAACAACCAAAGGATACTAATGGCAAGACCAAACCAAAACAAATCGACTTCGAAGTCTAGTTTATTTAGTAACAAAAAGCCGATCCGCGCACTAAAGCATGTCAAGTTGATTGTTGTTGGTGTCCTGCTCGTCATTGCCTCTGTCGGCGTCGTCTATTTTTATGACCGCGCACCACAGTCCGATGCTGCTGGCTGCGTCAGCAATACATATAAACGATCTTCTAGCGCAACTTGCGTAAAGTACATAGAGCAAATGGTTAACGGCATTACCGAGGTGTATGCAAATGATAAATCTGACTTTAGTAAAGAGCCGCTGAATTCCTACATGATCACCGTCGACAAATACTATAGTTCCAATACCAAGGAGAAAATCATTAACTTTCAGAGATGGGGTTACGAACTGGTTGATGATGGGATCGTCAATGCAAAAACTTGGGGAGAAATATGCGGTTACGCAAAAACCATCATGTTGACCGAGCCAAAGCCATGGTCGGCAAAGATTACTGCCCTGAGTACAGCCTACGTTAGCGCCAGTTGCTCGACTGCAGTCATCTCGAGTAACCCAAATATTGTCTATACTTTAGCTTCGACAACAGACCCAACTGCTCCGATCACTCAACAACCAGCTCCAGTTGAAACAACTAACAACTCCGCTTCATTCAAGATCGCCAGTTGGAATGTATTGGGCGGTGGCGGCAGTACTGACAATTCCAAAGAAAATATTCTAAGTGGCGTACAGAGCATCATGAGCTCCGCCCAAGTTGTTGGGCTCCAGGAGTTTCATAACGACACAAAGAGAAAGTATGTACGCGATAAACTGCTATGTAGTAGTTGCGCTTATACCGGTTACGTCCAGAACTATGATTACGACGGATCATCGGCTGCAAGTGTAGGAATAATTTGGAATAAATCAGCGTTTAGCCTGGTGACTAAGGGTAACATAAAAGTCTCAGACAAGATCTCTGGCATAAATGATGCAACCGGTACAAATATGTCGATCTCTTCGAAATGGATTGCTTGGGTTAAACTCAAAGAAAAGGTTACAAGCAAAGAGTTCTACCTTTTGAACACACACACCGTAGCAAGCGTTGAAGCTCTCGGCTTGCCAAACACGAACACTGTCAGGTTAGCCAACCATCTCAAACATATGAATGTCATGACCGATCAGATCAGAAAGTTCCAAGCTGACAATATACCTATATTTGTCACGGGTGACTTTAATGTCAACTATCGATACGACGTAGAGAACAAGTATGCGGAATTCCCTTATACTCGAATGGGAGCATTGGGGATGCGAAGCGGATGGGACTATATGTCTTTAGGTGGCATCGATCCTCTCCAGGGGTCTCACAGTACAGGTTCGAGAATAATTGACTACGTATTCTCGTGGAGCCGACCAGATGTTTCTTATGATACAATTGCGATCAGTTCGAATATGTTCGGATCCGACCATAGGCCTGTCTATCTAGGACTGACACTTACCAAATAACCTGTATAACCCCGGGCATTGACTCGGGGTTTCGTTTATCTAACAAAACTGTCGTTTGGTTTGGATGATGCTTTGTGTTTGGCATATATGAGGTACGTGCCGTAGCATAATGCTAGAAACCCGACGATATTGCCGATGATTGAAAATGTACCGCCGATGATAGTGTCGTAGTTTAGCCAATTAAGCTGTCCGAAAACATAGTTCCAGTCATGAACGGTAACTTCGCCAGGGCCGATGAGATCGAGGATTTGGCTGCGGGCGTCCGCCATGTATCTTCCTATACTGCGCAGGGCTAACATGATCCATAATCCAGCGAAGACGCTTGCGAAATACGCTTTGCCTTTTCGGGTTGCATATAGTAACAGAATCGTAAAGCTTAGTTCTCCGGCGGAGCCGGCTATTGCAACCCATATGAGCGGTAGAAATCCTACAGCTAGGTGCGATGCCTCGTGTACCCCAAAATCTACAAAATACATTCCGGTGAGTACTATGT
>JBARQK010000112.1:0-3684 GCA_049643705.1 Saccharimonadaceae bacterium (SeqCode)
CCGTTTTGACGTGCATTGATGACTTCGAGCTCTCGTATCATACGGCTCAGGCGAAAACCTAGGAAACTGGCGGCCGATAAAAAGATAAAGAATATAGCGATGTGGATCGGCGAGAAATTGAGCGTCCACAAAATCCACGTAGCACCAGCAAACACCGAAAGAGCGCTGATCGTATACATTGTCGAGAAGAAACCGCCATAACTTTTTGACTTGCCGCTCGCAATTAGCTGTGAGCTATCGCCGTAAAGCATGTTGTCGATTCGATCGACCAGTGCGGTTGTATTGGCAAAACTCGGCAAACTGAGCGTAGTCCGTAGGGCGATCATATAGATAGGCGGGAAGAACAGATTGATAATCAATGGCATCCATATGATCTGACCGTGGCTCCAATAATCATATGGGACTTCGATCGCGATACCGATCAAGAATTTCGTGATAATCAAAAATATCACACTGCGAACGATGGCACGGTTGAGCCTCTGGCCGATACGAGAATATTCATTGCCGACTTGCTGCTCGAATGATTCGAGAAACACTTCGCGTTTTACAAGCAACGCATCGATGTCAGATTTTTCATCTATCATCCGCCTCAGTATCCTGAGCGGCGCTCCCTGACGATCGATCGCACGAGAAAGTTTATCTACCTCACGAGATTCGAGTAGATCATCAAAATTTTTATTTAATGCTAGATATTTGGCGTAGTTATCAGGCGAGACATCGTAACGCTTTAGCAGCGTGGCCCGGATCAAAGCGTTATTTGATTTCAATAATGTGCGGTATACCGCAACCAACAATGCCGCGCTCTGGTCTTTTTTCTTGCCCTTCAAAGTCAAGCTATCAAAATACCGATAGGCAACGTCAGCGAACAACCTGTCCTTGGCATGATCGTTTAATATTGCCTCAACATTGGACGACAGGACATCGATAGTCCAGTGGCCTATCGTCTTTGGGGAAACAACTCTAGACTGTGTCAAACGCTCACTAAGCTGATAGTACTGCCACGATAGTTTTGAGATTGCATCGAGTTGAGGCTTGGTCAAGCTATCATTTGGCAAATACTCCGCGAGGGTCAGCTCAACAGCTAGTTCATCACCGCTCTTTTTGATTAATTTTTCATCACGCGTAACGAAAAGTTGTTTATAAAAACGCTTGATCGCGCTCTGCAAGACCAAATGCTCCTCGGTGTTCTCGGCAGCATTTCTCAACTGCTCGTAGGCTGCCGTTAAGATACCGCCGGCACCGACGATATTTACCTTTTGTTGATCGGCGGTTTGCTGCGATTTTTTGACTTGTTCTCGCTCGGCATATCGCAACCCATCGACCAGGTGTCGACCTATGGGGCTTAGTTCACTCATCTATCGAGATTATACCTCTATTAGAGCTATAATCCTAGACCCGACGACCGCCGATTTGCTATGCTGTAGTCATGCCGAAAAGCAAAAACAGCAACTGGCGACTACAAATAGCTAATTTTTTGGGTGGAGTGGCCTATTTCTTCTGCCTCTTGGGTTGGTTCTGGTCGACGATTCTCTATCTTCCGACATTAAAGGTACTCCTCGAACAATTCATGTCATATTATCCGAGAGCAACTAGCGAGACAAAGGTTCCGATACAAACTGGCGAGCCCAATGAGCTCGTTGCCCTGGTTGGAATAATCGTAACATTAGTAATGATCGCCCTAACTATCTATGTACTGATCAAGCTCCCGTTGACGATTGCCAAAGCCGGTAAAAAAATCACCCACGAGCCTGCCGAAATGATCGCACCACTAGTCGCCAAACACCAACACAAAAAGGACACCCCAAAACAGAGGCGCATAATTGCCTACAGATTGACGTTGATTTTCAAAGTCGTGCTTGTTACCTTCCCTGTCATACTAACCGTTTTCTCGCAGCTGATTGACCAACTTCTCGAAATATCTGTATCACTGGCCATGTCGTCCGCACTAGGCACCGTGGCGGGCACTTTCTTTGCCGTGCAAATGCTGGTGGCTAACGCTTGGAAATTGGACAGAAAAAGTCTCTGGTAGTGCTCGCTAGTAGGTATGTTGACATTGGCCCTCAAAAACCTTATGCTTGCATTACCAATAAATGGAGACAAAAACTCTTATGAATAAACGAATTAAACTAACGATTAGCACTCTCGCGATTATAGTCTCGATAGTTGCGGTTGGAACTGCTACCGTTCGTGCCGAAGAAAACGCAACAACCGATACTGAAACTGAAACCATTAGCGAAAACAAAACAACCACCCGCGAGAATCTCCAAAAAGCTGCCGAAGAACGCAAACAAAAAGCAGCAGAGGCCAAAGAGCGAGCAAAGACCAAGCTAGACTCTGCCAAACTAAAAGTCTGCGAAAACCGCGAAGCCAAGATCGAAAAGACCATGACAAACCTACAAAAACGTGGTGAAAATCAGATCGCCGTATTCGACAAGATTTACGAACGTCTAAAGAAATTCTACGCCGACAAAGGCTACAGTGTCGCCAACTACAGTGCGTTAATTGCAGACGTCGAGGCAAAGAAACTGGTCGCCCAAACCGCCATCAGCGAGATCGCGGCCATGGACAAGGACATCAAATGTGCTAGCGATAACCCAAAGGCAACAGCGGAGGCTTTCAGAACAAAAATGAAAGACCTGATCACCAAACTAAAAGAATACCGAACCAGCATAAAAAATATGATTGTCGCTATCAAATCCGCCCAGAGCACAGCGACCAAAACAGAGGAGACTAACTAATGAAGACTAAAGGCTTTTCGATAATCGAAATAATTATTGTTATCGCTGTCATTGGCGTCATCGCGGCACTCGGTTACGTATATGTAAACCGGTCAGCACAGGTCAGCAATAGCACACAGGAGGTATCGACTGCAGTACCCGAGGCACCTCAGATAACGTCGACCAAAGACCTAGACACCGCTACATCAACAGTTGAGGAAATAAATCTCGACACAACAGACATTGACCTTGACTCGATAGACGACGAATTAAGCCAGTTCTAGTTAGGAGACCGTAAAAAACGTCTGGACGGAGATGCGCTCTAGACGTTTTTTAGTTGACTAGTCAGTTCTTTATCAGATGACCAGACAAATGATTTATCGGCCAGGCTTGACAGATAGCTCGAATCTTTGGCTGAGACATGCTCAAAAAGATATATCGGTTTTTTCAGGCTCAATGCTACTCCTATCTCCATCAGCTGCCCGACACTGCGCGACGGCGAAGCTACCACTACAACTACCGCGTCCGTTTTGGCGATAAAATCAAAAACTCTCGTAAAAAGCGCTTTCATGTCACCCCGATCACCCATGTCCGTCGCAATACTATCGAACCTCTCGCAGTACACTCCATGCCCCTCTGTCGACAAAGTATCAACAACTAACTGCATCAGTTTAGTGACTACGTCTACATCATGTCCTGTAAAGGCATACGCACAAAATAACTTCATCTAGCTATCGTAGCCCAGTAGCTCTCGTCATGCAACAATCGGAAGGTGTAGGTCATAACCATTTACAGATACGAGCGTTTTTGCTATAGTATCCCGGTAATTATGGGCCAGTGGCCCCGCTTGTCTGACCGACAGGACGGACAGGCCCAAAGTCATCCAATCGCACATTGCGCTATAATAAATACGTGGGCCAGTAGCTCAGCTGGTTAGAGCACCTGCCTCTTAAGCAGGGTGTCGAGA
>JBARQK010000113.1:0-9881 GCA_049643705.1 Saccharimonadaceae bacterium (SeqCode)
TTGCCGGACTGCGACCAGGCGATCATGCCTCCCGCGATGAGCAGGATGACGATGAACAGACTGATCGCACCGATCAACAAACGTTTCATTGTCCCAATCCTCCTCTCCGAAGGATGTTTCTGGCGACGAGACCGATGATCCCGCCGATGAATGTGCCCATGGCCCCGATCAGTAGGGCGGACATGCCCACGCTGACCCAGGTTGCCCAGGGTGCCCATTGAGCACCCGATGCCACCATGTATCCAGCAACTTGCCAACCGACTACTGCACCAACGCCTGCAGCGAAGATGCCAATGATCATCGAAGCGATCGCGGGGATCAGCTTGATCATGAGACCGTTGCTGGTTGCGTGTTGGTTAGTCGGCATGGCCGGTTGGCCCGCCGAAGCGGCCGCCGCGGCGTGCTTCCGGTCGAGCTCCTGTTTCCAGGAGCGGACCATCGAGCGGGCCTTGGGCGCCGTGATGGCTCCCATCGCGACGACAGCGACGAGCATTGTGAAGTCACGGGCGATCCAGTATAGGATCGCCGCGATGACGCCGCCGACGACAGGCCAGGCCCATCGCGGAAGCTTGCGCTTCTTCTTGGGCTTGGGGGTCATGTCGTCATCCAGGTCGTCGACCCATGGGGTCGAATCGGGATCGACCGCCAGGATGGTGGTCGTCTGTCCCGCCGGATCGGCGGGCTGCTTGGGCTTCGGCACCTTCGGGGTTGAAGGCGTGGGAGTGGTGTTAGACATGTTTTTCTCCTTCCCCCGCATGCGGGAGAGTAATTTGCGCGGGAATTTCCCGGCAACTGCCCCTTTATGCGGAGGGGGCAGAATAACGACAGACGAACTTCGTCTAGCGTTTATCTGCTCCCTCGCGGGGACGGATAGGTTATAGCTCCAAACTATGCTGCATCTAAGCAGCACTTCGAAAAAAACACCGTTTTTCCAGAGGTGCTGCCTATATGCAGATCAATGTACTGTAATGATCTGACTTGTTAATGCACCTCGCGATACGCACACTCCCACCAGAATACACGTGACTACTGTTAGCTTATCACATTTGACAAGAAATGTCAATGTGTTTCATAATAATACTTATCAAAGCACAAGCATATATGCAAAGAGCTATTGGGAGTAATCGATGATGTAGCATTTTTTACCAAATCCAGGTGCGGGGTCGCCGAAGTTTGCGTTCGTGCACGGGACATTGCCTGTCAGGCCGGACTTTACCGCTAACATGCCGTTAGCTCCATATGCGACGCTCTTTGTGCCGGAAACGACACACGTGCCACCCTCGCTCGCGCATGACGTGCTGGACATACCGATATAGGCCGAGTCAGCCGCAGAGCCGTCTGATTTTGTTATGCCCAATGTGGCACATATCCCTGTGATGCTGATCGAGTCATTATTGACAATGGTGTTTCCGGAGTCGGTATAGTACTTCTTGCCAGAGTTTGTTTCGGCCGCTATCGCAAATCGCAGAGCCCCAGAGCAATAGGAAGCTAACTTGTAGTTGCCTGCCGTCGAGAGTGATATCTTGGCGTCGCTGATGGTTTGTGTCTCGGTGGGCGTAGGCAAAGCCCCGTTGATTACGCTGTATTGGCGGAGCCTTTGGCTATTATTTCTAAAATCTGTCGCCAGAGCGCTTTCTTGGGCTCGAATCTGAATGCCATTGTAGGCGACGATCGTGATTGTGGCGATGATAGCGATCAGGACTATCACAACGAGAAGTTCAACGATTGTGAAGCCACGGCTAAAACTAGTCGAACTAGTGCTTTTCGCAGTCATCTGCATAGATATGATTATACAGCGCTCATGGTTATGCGACAATTGAAACTGATAGCAACAAAAATCCCCGGGTAGGCTGCATGTCTATCCGGGGATCTGTCTGGGTGGGCTGAACTACTATATGGCCAAGGCAGCAAATATTATTTTGTGCAGTGCGCTCATTGGGCTGCTGGATACGTACGCAACGCACTGGCCTTGATTTTTGAAACCGTCAAAATTCGCAGCGTAGACGTTCTGCCAGCCATTGGCTTTACACTGAGCTTTGTCGGTTACAATTTGCTTTAGCGTGTAGAGTTTGTCATTTGGACGATCTGGTGTCGTCACGGGGTAGGAAACGAGGTACTGGGACTCCACGTCATTAACAGTGACATTTTGAGTCGTGTCATCTAGATATATCTGCCATGCATCTGTCTGACTGCTCTGTCCATTGACGGTTAGTACGGCAGGATCTGTGACACCGCCACCCTGGGCAACATTGATACCGTGCCAGCCGTTGCCGGCAGTCGTGATATCTTCGACTGTTACATTCGAACCGTTTACGACAACACCGCTACGATCATTGTCGGTGCTGGTGACATTCTCGAGGACAACGTTCTCTGCGACATAGACGTTAACGCCATGTAGGTTAGTGCCGCCTACGCCATCGATTGTCAGGTCCTTTATAGTGACATTGTCAGCACCGATAACACCTAGTACTGAGTTATTTGAGTTGTTCGTGCGTGCAAAGTTTGGCGAGATCGTGTAGCCATCGCCGTCTAGCGTTGTGTTGACTGGAATATTAATCTGTGCGGTGCTAGTGCAGTCAGCCTGCAAGGTCCAGGTACCAGCTACGGAATCGTCAAAGTCGCATCCGCTGAGCGACACTGCGCCGACAGCAGCAAATGGTGTGATTGCGAGTGCCATCGTGAACACGGCCACGGTTGATAGTTTCATTATTCTATTTTTCATACACCCTCCATTACATAATCCTTATGTTTTGTGGGTCTATTATAGCAGTTTTAGTGGACAGTCTTCGGGCGACTTATCTGGACGATGCTCGAACTGGTCGGTTCGTTGGCTGGCTTAGCTAGAGTACGGCAGTCTGTTCTGGCGTATGCGGATGACTATCTTTATCAGGATCACGACGAATCCCGCTACTACTATCACAGATACAATGATTCCGATGATGCCCAGGATGTCTACGGGCGTGCTAGTGACGACGTATAGTGGGTCGACGATAAAGCCATCGACTCGGCCGTCCGTGTCGCCTTCGTCTCCGTCGGTGACACTATAGATGACGTGTGTTGTTATGGCGCCTTCACCTATACGATTTTCTAACTTTATATCGGCTGTGATGTCTCTGGTACTACCGTCTTTTTGGTCCTTGTAGACTTTGAGCTTTGAAAGGTCGTCAAATTTACGTCCTAGGTTGATACTGATCTCAGCGGATCCGCTCTTTTCTGAACAACTGGCAGCAAAGCTGATGCTGGTTATAACTTCTGAGCCCTTTAGAGAAGCTGGCACGTCTGCTTTTTCGCCACTGATGCCCTTTGAGCAACTACCGCTAATGCTGACCGTGCTGGTCGTAGATTTGTCCTGGTTAGCTATCTTTACCGTTGTCTCAGTTCTATCTATATCTTTGTCGGGGACATTAGCGTCATCGGTATTGTTAATATAGACGCTTAATGCGGCGGTTTCTGCCGTATTGCCCTTGGCGTCATAAGCTTTGGCTTGGATCGTATGTGTACCCAGTGGGCTTCCGAACGTATCCCATAGATAGCTGTAAGGTGCGGATGAATCGGTGCCGACGATCGAGCCGTCCAATAGGAACTCGACTTTTGATACGCTGACATTATCGGTGGCTTCGGCTGTCAGTTCGTAAGGTCCGCCGATGGTTTCTCCGTCAGTAGGCTTGGTCAGTTCGACAGTAGGTTTGGTGGTATCTGATGTGATAGTTGGAGTAGGTGTCGGCTTTGGCGTTGGGGTAGGGGTAGGAGTTGGCGTAGGCTTAGGGGTTGGCTTTGGTGTCGGCTTTGGCGTTGGTGTTGGAGTAGGTGTCGGTGTTGGCGTACTGCCAGCTGGAGTGTTGATGGTGAATGAGTCGCTAAATGACGCTGCGCCAGTACGCACGAATGTGCCCTGCAAAGTGGTCTCGTTTATCGTGATCTTTGTGAATCCATAAGGCTTTGATGTTTTTTCAAAGTTGTCAAACGCCGTCAGTGATTTGAATGACTTACCACCAGTACCAGACAACACCATGAAAGGACCTTTGCCCTTTTGGTAGTTGCCGTCAAAAGTTTTGTCACTGATACAGTCTGCATCGTAAGTCCGCGGTATAGTCGAACAGCCGGTACCGTAGGCTAACTGTTTACTTCTCTGATACGAATGATCATGGCCCTGTATGATGAGGTCAACTTTTTCAGCTACTAACAGGTTAAAGTAATCACCTATACCATTGTCTCTATCCACGAAGGCACTGATGTGAGTTTTGTGATTGACTGCAATAATCCATTTGATGTTGGATTTTGACTGTGCGTCATCGATAGCTGATTTGACGAAGTTGTACTCAGCGCCACCTTTTTTGTAGTTTCCATAAATACCTGGGCTAGCCATGATAAATCTAGCAATAGGCTTGCTGGCAGGATAATCAATATAGTAATGTTTGGCGTAAGTTCCGGTGATCGGTAGCCTATTTGGTAGGCAGCTAATATATTTAGCCGGGTCGTTGTTAGATACATCATGATTTCCGACCACGAACTCAAATGGGTAATTCTGACCATAAGAACTTCCGACAGGGTAGCCAGCGCCGATGTTTATATTATCTTTTGCTTGCTTGCACCAGCTAGCCTCGCTGCCGTTTCCGTTGATCAAGTCGCCCGTCGACAGGAAGAAGTCTAATTTTGCTTTACCAACGGCCTTAAATACGTTCGCTGGGTTTGTACCAAACCCAAAATCACCGGCCGTACCAAAAGTGAACGAAGCCCCGCTTGCCGCGTCGGTTGCTAATTTTTGATACGAGGTGTACCAGTTAAAACCTAGAGTTGTTAGTGCGAGTATGACGACGATTAAGAATAGTTTTATTTGATTTTTCGAGAATAGTCGGTGCTTTTTACTTGAAATCATTTTCTTTGTTCCGATTTTCTTTGTTTGTTTTTTGCGTGAGCTTTTGTTGGTTTTAGCCGATGACTTTTTCATCCATGCTCCAGTTTATATTGCTTAATATGATTATCCTACACCTAAGAACGGTTAAGCGCAACGACTTGACACCATAAGCTATTTTGACGAACTCCGTATATCTGATAGATGTATATTAATCATTGACATACGTTGACTCTCAGCTCGCCTCTGATATGCCAAGAATCAAGAATCAGGAATGTGGTTCTGTATTCATAATACTAAAAGATTAGTTCACGTTCATTTGTGTGCTTATGCGGGCGAATCCGACAAAAAGACCGACGAAAAACAATATCATCAACACGAATCCCATATAGGAAATTACTTTTGACTTGCCTGGCTTCTCCGTGCGTAATAGCAGGGAGTTTAAAACTACAGAAACGGAACTCAGCGCCATAGCCATACCGGCTAGTTCTGGCTTTAGGACCAGTCCAGCAAAAGCGAATACGTGCGCAGCTATGGGAATGCCGATAACGTTATATACGAGTGCGAAAAACAGATTTTGATAGATCTTATCAACCGTCGATTTTGAGATAGCGAGAGCGCTTACGACGTCACGCAGGTCGTTTTTTATTATCACGATACCACCGGTCTCCATCGCTACGTCTGTACCGTTGCCCATTGCTATGCCGAGATTTGCCCTAGCCAGGGCAGGCGCATCGTTTATTCCATCACCAACCATCGCCACGATTTTGCCTTGGTCTTGGAGGCGTTTGATGGCGTCAAATTTACCCTCAGGCTTCACCTCTGCTAGCACGTGCGTGATGCCTAATTTTTTTGCTATGACTTGTGCCGTCCGGGCGTTGTCGCCTGTTATCATCCAAGTCTCGACCCCCATGTTCTTTAGAGCAGTCACTGCGCTCCTAGACGTATCTTTTATGGTATCTGCGACGGCGATAATCCCGATTACGGACGAGTCGGTGGCCAGTAGTACTGCGGTTTTACCGTCATTTTCGAGCGCCTGCAACGTGGCGTCGATGTTACCTGCGAGTGTGATATTTTTTGATTGCATCAGTGAGCGATTGCCTAGATAATACTGATCATTCCCGATTTTTCCCTGAACTCCAACACCCGACAATGCCTGAAACGACTCTACTCGGCGCAGTTTGATATTGTGCGTTTGGGAATAGCGATAGATTGCGTCAGCTAATGGATGCTCACTCGAGCGCTCTAGGCTGGCGACAATCATCAATATGTTTTTTTCTGACATGCTGCCGGTTGCGACTATGTCAGTGACTGACGGTTTGCCGACGGTTAGCGTACCGGTTTTGTCAAAGACGATGGCGGTGATCTTGCGTGCTTGCTCGAGAGGTTCGCCGCCCTTTATCAGAATGCCATTTTGAGCCGCCATGCCCGTACCAACCATCAAGGCAGTTGGTGTCGCTAGGCCCAGTGCGCATGGGCATGCGATAACGACAACTGTCGTAAAGGTCATTAGAGCGTCTGTGAAATTCGCTCCGAGGAAAAAGAACCAGACAACAAATGCTAGTGCGGCTATGATGAGTACTGCCGGAACGAACCACGCCGAAACGCGATCGGCAAATGTTTGTATAGGAGCCTTTGAACCTTGGGCATCCTCGACGAGTTTGATGATTCTGGCCAGTGTCGTTCCGCTCCCGACGTGAGTGGCAGCAAATTCGAAACTTCCAGTTGTGTTGATGGTCGCGCCGATGACGGTATCGCCAGGGTTCTTTTCGACAGGCATACTTTCGCCCGTAACCATTGATTCGTCAACTGATGATGAGCCCGAGACGATTGAACCGTCGACAGGTATTTTCTCGCCGGGTCGGACGAGAATGATGTCGCCGATGACGACTTGTTCGATCGGTATGTCCAGTGTCTCCCCATCTCGCACAACGCGAGCAGATGTTGCCTTTAGATTCATGAGATTTTTCATAGCATCCGACGCGCTATGTTTTGCTCGAGCCTCGAGTAGTTTACCAACTAGTACAAAGGTGATTAGAAAAGCGGCGGTCTCGAAATAAAGTCCAGAGATTGCTTTTCCATCTGTACCGATCAATGACTGATTACTAATCGCGTACGACAAAAATACGAACAGACTATAAAAGTACGCAGCCGATGTTCCGATCGCGACCAGAGAATCCATGTTGAATGTTCTCATTCGCAGACCGGACCATGTGCCCTTGTAAAAGTCTCGACCGATAATAAATTGGACGGGAGTGGATAGGATTAGCGAGGCAATTCCCACGTACGGGCTGAGTTCCATTGCGCCTGGCAATAACGTGAAGAAATCAAACAACATGAAATACAGCATTGGTAGGCTGAGCAGGATACTCGCAACAATCTTTGACTTTAAGTTTTTGATCGAATGATCGTGCATGCTGTGCTCCATGTGAGCATGCTCGTCGTCGCTCATGTCCATTGCCGTATAACCTGCGTTATGCACTGCTGCGATCAGTGCATCGCTATCTGTGTTTGTATCATGGGTAACGTATGCTTTTTCGGCTGTGAAATTGACAGTTGCCTTTTCTACGCCACCAACCTTATGCAGCTCTCGTTCTATCAGATTTGCGCATGACGCACAGTGCATGCCATCGATTAGTAGTTTTGTAGTCTTTGTCATGATTGTTATGCCTCAACCTTTATAACGCCCCTCGGAATTCCCATAGCACAGGTGATCGGATAATCGCCCGCGGCTGTCGGCGTAAAGGTCAGGATAATTTTTTTGCCGGATTGCAAGAATTGAGCCCGATCATCGAGACCAGGAATCATGATCGTACTCATGCAACCTTGACCGTCCTCTTTGACGTCGACAATCAGGGCGGTTTTTTGGCCGACCTTTGTTGTGAACTGGCTAGGGGAAATGTCTGATTTTAAATAATAGACGGTTTCGAGTTTTTTCGTATCCTCACTCATTGCTGTGATTTTTTGTTCGCTTTTGAAATCAGGTAGACGCAAATGAGCGAGATTCGCTCCGTTAGCTACATTGATCATAGCCATGATGATGACGATAACTCCGGCAACCCTAAAAAACGATTTTGCGAACGCACCTTTTACGGCAGAAGTGAGCCCGCCTATAGCGAGTAAACCGGGCGTTGTGCCGACTGCGAACATCCCCATGATCAGCGCGCCGGTCATGGCGCTACCGGAGCCGACGGCCATTAACTGCATTGACTGGGTAAAGCCACAGGGTAGGAAAAACGTCAGTGAGCCAGTAGTAACTGCACCCCACGAGCTGTATTCGTGTTTGCCGCGTCGTTTGAGGCCGACTTTTTCGGCTAGATTTGAAGGCAGCGTGATGTTTTTGAGTCTAGGGAACATGTCAGTAAGATTGAGGCCGAGGATGAGCATTACAAAACCGGTGAGGATCATCATCCAACCTAGGGCGCTACCGCTCAGTTGAAGTGCCGAACCGACCGCACCGATAGCTGCGCCGAATAACGTAAAGCCGATTATTCGACCCACGTTAAATGCGATGTGTGGACGAAAACGTTGCATTAGTGTTGTGTTTGGGTATCGTTTTGCGTGTTGTGCTGAGATTCCTAGCACTAGTCCACCTATGAGTGCCATACAGGTCGATAGACCGGCAGTAACGCCGATCATTAGTGCGGTGATTGCAGCGCCAGAGGTACTGGTGGTAACGGTTGAAAGGTTAGTAAGATTTGACCCCCACAGTAAAAGGCTGATGAACGTAACGACAGCCAGTCCTATGGCGATATCTCGGTATACTTTCTTGTCACGAGATATGATGCTGACAACCTCGTGTCCGACTTCATAGCCGGCTGCTTCGACGGCGTTTCGTATCTCGTCATCCGACGGTAAGTGTCTTGCAGAGATGTAGGCACTTTTTGTACTGAGTTTAACAGTAGCCTTCACTCCAGGTATATCCTCTAGCTTTTCTGAAATCATCAGCTCGCATGACTTGCAGTGCATACCTTTGATTGGAACTATCTTTTGCGCCATAGCAGTCCTTGTTTAGGTAGTTTATAACTTTATCATATAGTATCTACAGCATATATTCAATGTTTCGAATATATTGATATTATGGTATAGTCAATAATATGTTTAATAAATTATTTTCGCTCGAGGAAGAGATCTTTAAAGTCATCGCCAACGAAAAACGACTCGAGATTATTCAGTTGCTTCGTTTGGGCGAGCTGAATGTATCAGAAATGATCGCGATGCTCGGATTGAAGCAGGCAAATTTATCGCAACATCTCACATTGCTTCGGCAGGTTGGTGTTGTTGATACATCAAAAAAGGGTAGAGAGATTTATTATCGCCTTTCCAGCGACCAAGTTGGCGCAGCCGTTGATTCGATCCATCGGTTTATTCGTGAGAAATTCAAGATTGAGCTCGATGATTCAGAGTCTCCGTTTCCGTTTGTTGTTGATCCGGTATGTAGAATGAGATTTAGCGCCAGTGAGGCCTATGGTAGTGTCGTCAAGGATGGTCAACGAGTGTATTTTTGTGCGAGTGGTTGTTTAGAGAAGTATGCTAGACCATAACAACATGGTATTTTTGCCTGAAAATGAGGAGCCCGCTGCGTTATCGCAACGGAGCGGGCTCAACATTGCTTTGCAGCGGGGGGATTACTCGTAGAGCTTTACGCCCTGTCCGGTTTGGTTTATGGTGTTGTACTGTTCGATCTTAAGATTTCTCCCGCTGCCGTCTGTGTACGAGGAGTCGATCGCGAAAGTACACCCATCGACACTTGCGTGCTGTAGGCTGTCGATCCGAACCGTCAGCGCCTCTACGTAAGTGACACCTGGCTTAACAACAGGCGTACCCTCTAGCGCGAAGTAAACCCATAACTGCACGCCATTATCTCTGGCGTACTTCATGCAGTCAAAGAGCCTGTCTCTGCCCGGACCATTCACGACTTTCCAGTCGATTTCTTCGTAGAAATGCGTGGACATACGTCGCACCTTTCACTGACACCGTTTGCCCTGGTGGGGGGCGTCGTCTATCGTATACGCGATAGCCACCTACA
>JBARQK010000114.1:0-2023 GCA_049643705.1 Saccharimonadaceae bacterium (SeqCode)
GCATAGGTGTGGTGATCACCATTCGAGATTCCATCACTTCCGCGACCCATCGTTGACTTTGAACTGCCCGGATGAGTCACATAATCTGGCTGACGTACCTGCTCTGGCCCATCCGGCTTAACGCATAGTGGCACTTCACCATCAACAGTACCTGTTGTGAGAGAAACAAAACCATCATCATCGATCTCATCGGCGTAAAACGCAGCCACAGCTAAAGCATAGCGATCACGATCAGGCAGCTGAGTTAGTTTGCCACGCAATTCACCAAGTGATTCTGACATCCAATTATCTCTCCTATATTATGAACTTTCCAAATTCGAAAGCTCATTCGTGCAAACAATATTTGTTCAAACTATGAGGCTTCAAGGTTGTTGCCCGTTTTTGTACAGAACGGGCAAACTGATCTTTTCTCAACATCCGTATGGACGGCCGGTAGACTTACCGGGATTGTGCTCACTTTTTGAGAACGGTATGAGTACCAGAGAATAACCGTGTCATTTGAGGGATAACTCCCGCTCTATTTTCGGCTTTTGCCGTTACCAGCCCCGAGCGAGGGACGATTCAGTTAGCGCCTCCTGAACACAGCAAGCGCCCAGAAGGTTACCGCGATAACCGCGATAGCAATACTGAGCCCTGCGCCACCGCAATCGCGCACTGCGATCGCGGTGGCGATTAGGCACAGTGCAAGCACTGCACTGAAAAACTCTCTCATTTTTTCCTTCTTCCCGCCCATTATTGAGCGGTCAAGGGTCTGATGTTCTACGGCTTTCTGCACTTATCATGCAGAGCCGTCACGCATGGCATATCATATTTAACCACGGCAGTTTGGTTTAACCTCTGCCTGCAACAGAGCTGTTTTAACGTACTTGAACTCTCGTATTTGAAAGCTCATTCAACATAAGCAATAAAATGCACACGTATGATGAACTTTCAAATTTGTCAGTTAGCGTAACGAGTTGAATACCAAAACAACCCAGCCTGTGCTAGTCATATACCCAAATTTTAAGTGTACTCGTCAATCAATTTGCCTCTCGATCAACTGTGGACATAATAGCATAGTTTGTCGTTTTTGTCAACTTTATGCTAAAAGTGACATCAGCCATCAGGCGCAATTACCTCTGTTCGCATAACAAAATCAGCCTCACACCAGAGGCTGATTTTGTTAATCGTTACAACTAAGCTTTCGCGCTGAGCGATTTGGCATACCAAACCAGGCTATTTAGGGCATTGCCTAGTGCACCTTCGGCATTTTTGGCGACGTCCTCTAACGCCTCACCTTCCTCTGATATCAGGTTACTAAACCCAACCATCCCGACGATCGTGATCGATTCTGGGATCGGCACTGCGCCGACGTTGCTTCGTAATACTTGAGCCAACTGTTCGCTAGACCGCGCACCACCAACGACACCGTGAGAAACGATCAACACTGGCTTGCGACGCAGTTGCTTGTCGACATAATCAACAGCGTTCTTTAGTGCTGCAGGCATACCGTGATTGTATTCTGGTGTAACAAAGACATAACCATCAGCATCGGCCAATTTATCCAGCCACTGCTGGGCTGGTTCGACGGAATGACGATCCTGATTTGCTAGTGGCGGCAATGTCTCATCGAACAACGGTAAATCGTAATTTGCCAGATCGACAGTTTCGATCTCTACGCTATCGAGCGACTGCTCGGCGCCCTTTGAGACCCATTTGGCGACTCGAGGCGTCGCCCGGCCTTGTCTTGTACTACCAACAATAATTTGGATTTTCATTTTGTCTCCTATGTGCTATATTTTATATAGTAGATTATATAGAAGGTACTATACAAAGTAAAGTAGTTTTATGAACAAAACGATAGAAAACGTAGGATGCATATCGGCCGCCGCCGAAATACTGGGCAATAAATGGACCGCCCTATTACTCCGCGACTTGACTGACGGCCCGAAACGGTTTTGCGATTTTGAACGATCAAACCCTGGCCTCAACCCACGCACACTAACATCGCGACTCGATGAACTCCAGGATCACAACATAATCG
>JBARQK010000115.1:0-2879 GCA_049643705.1 Saccharimonadaceae bacterium (SeqCode)
CATACAATATAACGCCGCGGTAGTCATCATAGTAGCTATCAAATATCAGAGCACGCGTTGCGGCGTCGGGCTGACCTATCGGAGGACGTACAAGCTCTACTACTGCGTCAAGAACGTCCTCGACGCCTTCGCCGGTTTTGGCGCTGATCTTTAAGATATCAGATTCATCACAGCCAAGCAGGTTAATTATCTCGGCTGAAACCCGCTGAACATCAGCAGCGGGCAGGTCAATTTTATTGAGAACGGGGATTATCGTCAGGTCTGCCGCCAAAGCCAGGTACACATTCGCCAGAGTCTGCGCCTGGATGCCTTGGGAAGCGTCAACTACTAGGACTGCGCCTTCGCAAGCCTCGAGCGATCGACTAACTTCATAACTAAAATCTACGTGTCCTGGCGTGTCAATCAAGTTTAGTTCGTAGCCTTTGTGCGTCATGCGGACCGGCGCTAGCTTTATCGTTATACCCTTTTCGCGCTCGAGATCCATACTATCGAGCAACTGACTCTTCATATCGCGTTTGTTAACAGTACCGGTCATCTCTAGCATACGATCAGCCAGTGTCGATTTACCGTGATCGATATGAGCAATTATACAAAAATTACGGATGTGATCTTGTTTCATAGTCAGAGTTTTTTACCGAAAGTTACAGCGTACAGTTTCTTTAGGACCGGGTTTACTTCCTCGATCTTGAATAGCTTGCACAGTGCAACGTAGAAGCTCATGCTGATAATTGATATTAGGACAAATTTTGGAAATGAAGCTAAGAAGCTCTGGTCGCTAGCCTGCAACGGCAGCATCGTGACGCTGACGTATGTAACAATCGACATAATGGCCGTTGCCGAGGCCATACGACTAATTGCCTGGACAAATTTTGCGTCAAAGAGTTTTGGAATTCGCCAGCTCATAACTGCAAATAATATGACGACCTCGACGACCGCGACTATCGCTTGTGCCCAAGCTAGGCCATAAACACCAAAACCTAACGAAGCGGTAAAATATATTGCCAAAAATATATTGAGCCCGATGGCGAACAAAGATATATACAGCGGTGTTTTTGTGTCTTGTTGGGCGTAAAAACTACGGGCTGCGATATGGTAGACAGAGCGAAACAGAATAGCGATCGCTAGTATTCCCAGTAGGCCTGCAATCATAACATCACCACCATTTTTGACAAAGTTTACTAAGTAGCCTCGTCCAAAAAAGGCAATCGCCGAAACCGGCATCGCTAGCCATATGATAACTCTCAGGATCGTTTGCAAATCACTACGAAACAGATCTGGTCTACCCATACCTAAATGCTCGGTCATCTTTGGAAAGGCGGCGGTTGATATCGCCACGCCGATCAGGTTGATCGGTACAGTATGAAGCGTCGTTGCCTGTTGATAGGCCCGCACTGTTCCGGCGGCCATATGTGAAGCAATGTTATTCTCGACAAAACCATTAACATAGTCGATGCCCTGATCGAGCGACCGAGCCGGCAGAATCCTCAGCACTTCACGAAAACCCTTGTTTTTCCAATAAATCTTGAAACGATAGTCAAAACCAAAGCCGATCAAACCGATCGAACTAACTAATAACTGGAGGATCGAACCGAGCACCACTCCTAGAGCGACGCCCATGATGCCACCTTCGAACACCTGCCAGCCAAACAGATTGATACCATTAGTGAACCAAAGTGCGCCGATAATAATACCGATGTTGTAAATTGTCGGCGCCAAAGCGAAGAAAGTAAACCGACCAACCGCTTGCTGCATGCTAGCTATAACCGTTGCAACCGCGAATAGGAATGGATTGACCGCGATAACGCGCATCATACTGACAGCCAGGCCGTGACCTGATTCGCTAAAGCCAGGCACCATAATGCTCACTAGTGGATCGGCAAAGATAATGATCAGGATACTAGCGATCAAGGTGATAAGTGCCATGAAATTGATCAGGCTAGAGGACAGCTGCCAAGCCGAATCCTTCTGACCGCTAGCCAAGCGAGCGTTAAAAACCGGTATAAATGTCACGCTCAAGGCACCAGACACCAGGATAAAGAACATGAAATCCGGCACACTAAAAGCCGCCGTATAGGCATCGAGTCCGACCTTGTATGTATCAAAATACATACTATTGAGTAGACGCTCGCGGTACAGACCCAGAACACTAGACAGCAACGTCGCGCCAGCCAAAAGTCCCGCCGCCAGTCTAATACTCAAGCGTTTGTTGACCTTTGAGACAACACGACGTACTGTACTATTCACTTTTTCTCCTAAGCATGAAGTCTGGCATCAGCTGGAAGAACAGTGTCTCGCAACAGATCCCTTACTTCATTCTCCTCAAGGGTTTCGTCCTTTAGTAATGCTTCGGCTAGGCGATCGAGTGCCTCACGATTGGCTTTGAGAACCGTGTTAGCCCGAGTTTTCGCTTCTTTCATGAGAGTCTGAACTTCGGCATCGATCTTTTCAGCCATTGCATCGCTGTACGGTCGGTCGTGGGTTAGTTTGTCAAAGACGATTCCACCATTATCATCATGGAATACTTGGTCACGCAAATCGCTACCCATACCCTGCTCTATCACCATATCGCGAGCGATATCGGTAGCCTTTCGCAGATCAGAACCAGCTCCGGTTGTGATACCGTCCTTGCCGTTGATGATTTCTTCGGCGACACGTCCACCGAGGGCGCGAGCTAGGATGTCCTTAAACTCGTAAACATTTGTGTAGCTCTTGTCCTCTGGCGGCAAGAACCAAGTAACTCCACCCGTACTACCACGAGGGATGATGGTGACTTTATGGACTGGATCGCTGTCCGGTAGTACATGACCAACAACGGCATGGCCAGCTTCGTGATAAGCCGTCAGCCTCTTTTCGGCTTCATTCATCACCTTTGTCTTGCG
>JBARQK010000116.1:0-20268 GCA_049643705.1 Saccharimonadaceae bacterium (SeqCode)
TGTTTTTCGCACTACTATTAGTGTTTCCAGTCATCTCACTTCTATACGGCGCAGGAAAGCTAGCATCGCTCATACTCGGCACGAGTCCAGATTGGGGCATGCAGTTGGCCGCACTAGGAGCAGCAGCCATGCCACTCCTATTGCTGCCGTCGGTAGTTAACAATTCTCTTAAGGCCACGGGGGAGCTCGGGAACAGAGTAGAGAAGCTTAGCTCGAGAGCTAATGGCAAACTCGGCAAAGCATTCGGCGAAACTAGACTAGCCGATATCAACAAAGCCAGACAACAACAGGCATCAATCCGGTCTTCCAAAGCTAGGGCAGGAATAGCTACCCGTCGTCGCGGTGGACGACTTAACCCAGCCAACTGGGTAAACTCGGCGTCTGCAGGATTGAACAGATGGACTGGCGAACGACTCGTGCCAGAAGATTTACAAGAAAAATACAAGCGTTCCGCAACAGCTATTGAGGACAAAGAGTTTGAAGATGGAGTAAAAGCTGCCGAATCAACTTTCGGATCAAAGCAATTCTCAGATATAGAAGCAATGGCAAACGACAAAAGTCTTAACAACGTCGAACGTACTGCGGCAATCCGGCATATTATGGCTAAGGGCAATTTCGCGCAACGTAGGAAGTTAATCGAGTCATCCTCTACTATGGAGAAAGCTCAGAAAGCAGCAGTTAGTGACGGCCTGATAGCTCGCGGTGACGCAGCAATATACGGCGCAAGCATCGCTGATGCCGTCAAGGCAGGGACAATCAAGGGATCGACTGAAACAGAGCAATTCGTCGCTCAGAATATAGCCGATGGAAAAGTTAAGGCAGAGGCAATGGTTCATGACGCCGATGCAGCGGCACTTATCGCCGATGTAGTTACTGGTGCAACCGGCAAAACATATACGGTTACTCAAACGGATCCAGTCACTAAAGTTCGTAGTTCGCGAAGCCTAGGAGCAGTAGACAGGGCGGTAGTCAAGACCGCAGCTGACACTGCTAAAACCAACTCCGGCACTAGAGCCAAAGTTAATAAACAATTCATGGATCAGTTCAACCGGCTGTAGCCGACTATGGGTGCGAATATATATAAGATATTGTATACTTGAGCAATATGGCAGTCCACAAAATAGCCCAGAATGTCGAGGCTGATGATAAACTACTCGGACCATTTACGTTCCGACAGTTTATATACCTGATAATTGTTGCGATGGCCGGGACGCTGGCCTGGTTCATGGGAACTCTCCTACTACCACTAGGTCTCATACCTTTGCCTATAATCATATTTTTTGGCGCACTAGCACTGCCCCTACGCAAAGACCAACCTATGGAGATTTACCTGGCAGCGATAGTATCATTCTATCTAAAACCTAGGCGTAGGCTATGGGTTCCTGATGGCATCGAGTCTCTGATCGAGATAACCGTGCCAAAGACGATGGAGGCGCATCGCACCAAGGATCTATCACAAACAGAAGCCGAAAAACGACTATCATACCTAGCTAGTATCGTTGACACCGGTGGCTGGGCTATTCGTGGTGCCACCGCGGCACCGCAGGCTAACACCGCCATGCAAAATGATCTGTATTTTGAAGCGCAACAGACAGAGGATATCCTAGGTAACGACAGTGGTATCGCGCATAACCTCGACGCTATGATCACTCAGTCGGACCAGCGGCATAAACAGCAGATAATGCAGCAAATCCAGCAAACCTCTCAAACAACAACGCCACAGACAAATCAAACTACAGTTGTTCCGATGCCACAACCGGTATTAGCGCCCGTAGCTACCGTTCCAGCGCCTAGTATGGTGCCTGACGAAAACGTTAACTTGGCCTACAACCCATACCCAACAAGTATCCACCAGGCGGTAATAAAGCCGATGGATGAGCCTGTCGCGCAGCCAAATAACGCCGCAACCACCCTGTCGCAAACAGACGATTCAAAACCGATAGTAAACACTAGCGAAAAACAGCCTTCACCTGATATAATTAACCTTGCAAACAACCCCGATTTGTCGATCGCTACTATCGCACATGAGGCTCATCGCATCCAGGACAAACTGGACGAAGAAGAAGTCATCATTTCATTACGATAGATTCGACTACAACCCGGGAGTAAGAGAGTGGGGATGCCGCCGAGTAATCAACAACCTTTACCTGTGCAGCCAAATGTAGCGCCGACCGGCGGTGCTTTTGTTGGTATGCCGCCCGTACAACAACAGGCCGCCGCAATGCCACCAACTCAGCCAGCTCCTCAAGGCCAACCGCAGCAGCCTGCCAAGCCACAAAAAGCATCAGCCCCAAACAGTACTCAGAACAGTTTGATGGTGTCTGAGCTGCGTGATGGCATGGCGATTATGAGTGACGGTAGTTTCCGAGCTATTGTAGCCTGTAAATCGATCAACTTTGACCTCATGAGCTCGCGCGAAAGGGAGGGTGTTGAGTTTAGCTATCAGAACTTTCTAAACGCACTGTATTTTCCAGTGCAGATTTTTATCAGGTCGCAACGAGTTGATATCGGACCATACCTTGACAAACTCGAGGCGATTCGTCGATCACAAGACAATATGCTCCTGGGCGTACTGATGGATGATTACATAAATTTCATCGACAGTCTCAGCCAGGAGGCAAACATCATGGACAAAAGCTTCTTTATAATTGTCCCTTTTTACCCTGATGGCAATCTAGGCAACCTAGTCGATCAGAGCAAGGGCTTCTTTGGAAAACTGCTATCCAAACCACAAGCCAGCCTAACGAAAATCGATCAGCCGATCTATATAAAGGCTCGCGATGAAGTCAAAAACCGAGTCGATTCAGTTATGAGCGGCCTGTTCCAGATCGGCGTACAATGTGTCCAGTTGAACACAAAGGAGATTGGTGAATTGCTCTACAACGTCTACAATCCAGATACTGCCGTACGTCAGCCGCTAGGTGATTTCGAAAAGATAACCGCGACCTATGTTAAAAAAGGCCAGGGTGATGTTACTGAAATGCCGGGAGGAGTGATCAATGGCCAGGCGTAAAGACCCTATCGACATAGCTGCCGAACAGCGAGCTCGTGAACAGGTGGAAGTTGAACAGGCTTTCCTGCGAGGCATGACGACGCTACGCGACCTGATCGCACCGAGCAGTCTCGAGATACATTCCTCGCATTTTCGACTCGGCACCAAATACGGTCGCACGATGTATATCTACGGCTATCCTCGCGAGATATACACTGGCTGGCTAAGCCCCTTGATAAATATCGATGAGGTTCTAGATATTAGTATGTTCATATATCCAGTTGAGACTGGCATCGTTCTAAACAACTTGCGCAAAAAAGTTACTCAGCTCGAGGCTTCGATGTCGGCAAACTCTGACCATGGCAAGACCCGCGACCCCGCCCTCGAAGCAGCCCTGCAGGATGCCGAAGAATTACGCGATCAATTGCAGGTTGGGGCAGAACGCTTTTTCCGGTACGGCCTATACGTTACAGTTTACGCTGACAGCCTAGATGAGTTGAGTTTTGTTCAGCACAAGATCGAAACACTGTTCGGCCAACAGCTAGTCATGAGTAAGGTCGCCTCATCTCAACAAGAGCAGGGTCTAAATAGCACACTACCGCAGATGGTTGATCAGCTACAGATCCGTCGCAATATGAATACTGGCGCCATCAGTACTAGTTTCCCATTCACCAGCGCCGACCTAACGCAGGAAAAAGGCGTTCTCTATGGCATAAATATGCACAACAACGGTCTAGTTATATTCGACAGATTCTCGCTAGAAAATGCCAATATGGTTGTCTTTGCAAAATCCGGAGCGGGTAAGTCATTTACTGTAAAGCTTGAGGCGATACGTAGTATGATGACCGGCTCTGAAATATTGATTATTGACCCTGAGAATGAGTACCAAAAACTATGTGATGCCGTCGGTGGCAGCTATATCAGACTGAGCCTCAACAGCGACACGCGAATCAACCCATTTGACCTACCACGAGTCATTGATAGCGACGAAGCTGACGATGCCCTACGGGCGAACCTAGTGACCCTACATGGACTATTTAGGTTGATGTTAGGTGGTTCAGCAATAATTAACGGCCAACAATACTCTGGACTCAACCCTTCTGAGGAAGCCGACCTAGACCAGGCGCTCATAGACACCTACGCCCGAGCTGGTATAACTAGTGATCCTTTGACTCACAACTCAACTCCGCCAACTATCGGCGACTTATACGACACGATGTTACACATGGGTGGCACCGGACCAAATCTCGCTCAGCGCCTACGCAAATACACGAGCGGTACTTTCGCTGGTATATTCTCTCAGCAGTCTAATATAGACATCAACAATCCGATGGTGGTGTTTAATATTCGTGATCTCGAGGACGAACTGCGACCAGTCGCGATGTATATAGTCCTGAGTCACATATGGAATGTCACTAGAACTGTTCAGAAAAAACGCATGTTGATCGTCGATGAAGCCTGGCAGTTGATGAAATATGACGACTCTGCAAACTTTTTATTCTCACTCGCAAAACGCGCTCGCAAATACTACCTAGGGCTAACAACAATCTCTCAGGACGTCGAGGACTTTATGGGCAGCAAGATGGGTCGCGCTATCGTTGCTAACTCATCAATGCAGCTACTGCTCAAACAGTCTTCCAGTGCCGTAGATGTACTGAGTGACGTCTTTAAACTAACCGAGGAAGAAAAGAAACGTCTCGCCAACTTCCCGGTCGGCCAAGGCCTGTTCTTTGCTGGACAAAACCACGTACATATCCAGATAGTTCCTAGTCAGACCGAGCAGGCACTCATCAACACCAACCCTCAACAACTACTTCAGAACCAAAAGAGCAGACAGGATGGTCGAATGTCTGGTGGCTACATGAACCCAGGCGAACCAGCATTATAATTTATTAAATTATGGCAACCAGTTTAAAAGATAAACCTAGCAAGACACCAAACCCAGGTGACAGGCATGCCAATAGACTTTTTCCTGACGGCAGTTCATATATACCGTCAGATTTAGATGATGCCGAGCACGATCAAGCGGCAGACACAACCGACGACAATGATGAGTCTATCGGTGATCAGGAACAAACGGCATCATCAAATAGATCAGGATCATGGAATGATAACTACACAGCAAATCAAAATGGCAATGGCAGTGGCAAGGGCAAGAGCCGATTGCAAAAAAATGCGCCTTTAGGTGTGTTATTGGCTTTTATTATCGCTGCCGCCGGCGTAATCGGCTTTTTCGGCGGCCCTAGTATGCTAATCCTCGACATAGCCGAAAGAATGACCGACAGGTTCAACTACCAGCTGACCAGTATGGACGCCAGGACAAACAAGCTATTAGATGCAAAGTTCAAAAACACGACAAAGGGATGTAGTAGTCTGTCTCCAGTAGTGTGCAAATATTCCACTCTCGGAGAAAAAACAATCAAAAACATGAAAGAATTGAAACAAAAAGGTATCGATCTCGACCTGGAAGTAAATACCGTCAAAGGTAGTGGTCTGTCCTCAAATAGATACACTATAAAGAGCATAAAATGGCAAGGTAAAGAAATCTCGTCCAAGGATTTTGCTAAATTCTCTAGAGAGAACCCCAAATTCGCCGATGCTATGCGTAGAGTATACAATCCAAAGTTCGTCGGTCTAGCTGATACTATATCTGCCAAGGTCAGAGGCATCCTAAAGGCACCAAAGTCCGCTCCATTCTCCGCAGATGACGATACGGATGAAAAAAAACTAAAAAAAGTAAGTGATATAACCGCCGAAGGCCGAACTGACCTAACTCCAGACATCAAGAAAAGTCAGGTTGATCCGAACTGTCAACAAAACTGCGACGCGCCAGCAGATGAGAATACTAGCAAGCTAGTTAAGGATCTCAATGACATGGCAGGAGAATCTGGCAGCAGCGGAACTAGGCAAACTACAAACGCGCTAGCTGGAATGTTAAAGAATGGTCTCGGCAACCTAGCCTCAGTGGTGAAGGTTGGAGGGATAGTCGATAATGCTTGTACGGTACTAGGAATGTTCAGGGCTGTTGGACTAGGTGCAAAGCTGATCAGAAACAATCAAGCTGCTCGTTTTGCGATGATATTCCTAACAACCGCCAGTATGATCAGGGCATCAACCGATGCGTCCGCAAAGGGCGATCTGACGCCAGAAGTCACATCATTTGTCGGCGACATGCTAACTACTACTTACACCAACAGCGATGGCAGCCAGACAAAATCAGCCACCGACTCTTCGGGCTACGGATACGCCGCTCGTGGCGACACTGATGTCAACGATAATGCCTCGCAGTACCTGGCCGGCGCAGGTCTGGGCGGCCAGCTATCAGGCGCTATGGATATGGTTCTAAATGTCATAGGCGGAATAAATGTGGCAAAAACCGTTTGCGCAATAAACAACAACCCGATCGTTCAGATCGGCTCCTTTGCTGCTGGTGTTGGACTGCTATTAATACCTGGCGGTCAGGCAGTTTCGATCGGCAAATGGGCTGGCCAAGCTGCCTTTGCAGCCGGTACGTTTGCCGCGCAAGTCATGTTGCCAGCCATACTTTCCGACATAGTCGCCGGAAAACTAATTGACAACAGAACTGCTGGCGAATCTGCCGGGAATATCATAACTGTTGGCTCGGGGCACATGCTCGGACAAACTTCAAAATTCGGCTTCAATGCTATCCTAAGGCCAAAACAAGCCAGATCGGTACTTGCTAACCAACAAGAAGTCCTAGCTAGGTACGCCGAGGATGATCGTCGTACATATAGTCCACTAGACCCAACCAATCAAAATACATTCATGGGTAATATCCGCGGTCAACTGGTCCCGATTTTGAACAGCAGTTCGAGCAATAACCTAGCATCGGTAACTTCGAGATTATTCGGCTCATTATCAAATCTAATACCATCGGCAAAAGCCGCAAACCAGCAGACATACATCGAATGTCAGGACACCGACTATCGACAGATCGATTTAGCTACTGATCCTCTATGTAATCCTATATACGGCATTCCACCGGAATACCTAACGCGTGATACCGTCGAGCTATTCTACGACCTCAAAGCCAGGGGGTATATCGACGATAACGGTACGCCTCAGCAAATATATACGGACTATCTAAACGCCTGTGTTAATCGCGAATTACCATTTGGATCCACTGGCGAAGACAGCCTTTCTACAGACGGATCCGAGTGTTATATCGACGACCAAGCAGAAGCCGACCTCTACATATATATGATCGATCAGCGCGTACTGACAACTATGGAGGGTGAGGATCCAGTACTAGAAGGCCAAACTAGCGCTGCCGCTACAGTTGATACGTCCGGCGCGATCGGACCACCTCAGAGCGAGAGACAACCCAACAACTGGGGCGGCCACCGTAACGGTGAGATCCCAACATCAGCATTACACAGTATCAGCCAGCCACCTTCAGCAACCGATATGACAACAATCAAAACTTTCCTAACGACGTATCTAGGACGACCAGTTGCTGACGCTGATATAAAAACCTCATTTAGTGGCTGTACTGTCGAACCGTACTCGGCCGCTGGCGAGCCTCAGGTTGGTAGCCAACCCTTCGTCCACCCAAAGGCATTTGTATCGCTCGTCGCCTTGAATGCAGCCTATAGGGACAAGTTCAATAGGGATATGCAACTAGTCAGTTGTTATCGAGATATAAAAGGGCAGGAGTCTGCCAAAGAGTATTGGACAAAGAGAGGAAAGCCAGGCAATGCCGCCGACCCAGGCACATCCAATCATGGGTGGGGCCTAGCTGTAGATATCGGTCCTGGAAATACAGGGAATGGCTTCCGATATAGCACAAAAGAATACGTATGGATGATGGCTAATGCTCCAAAATTTGGCTGGATAAATCCCAAAAATATGCAACAAGGCGGCAGCGGGCCAGAAGAACCATGGCATTGGGAGTACGCGAGAGGTGTTTAATAAAAAATGGAAAAAATATGCCGTTATAACCTGTTGTGTTTCAGTCTTGGCTGGCGCATCATACCTGCTAATAACTACAATAATCTCACCACAAGTTGCACCTATGAGTAGCGTGAGTGATGTCGCGGACAGGATGGCCTATGCCATAAGATCCAGTCAGGCAGTGTCTAGTTATAATTTAAGTATTGACGGCATAAACTCGTACAATAATTACGGTGACGGATGGAATATGGCAAATGTCACCTTTTCTGACGCAAATAATACAGGTAAAACAACCTACGATATAGTCCTCAGAGAGGCTAGTGATGGGTCGTATACCGTAGTTATCGATATCGATGAGGACGTGACGAATGAATTAATGGAACAAAGGAACGTTCCAGAATCGATACGAAAAGAGTTCGAGAAATATAGAGCAAACAATAACAAGGGCGATGATGAATAAATTTCACCCAAGAATAAAGTTCGCAAGGTCATTAATATTAATGCTGTTAGTTTCGTTGTTCGTAGTTTCCGACGTCACTCGAGTTTTTGCCTATGATAGAGACTACTATAGTAGCAATAGTGTTCTTTATTACAATCCCGACGAACAATGTAATCCTTCGACCGGTGCTGCTATAGTAGCTGGCGACAGCAACCCAGCAAAGATTTACAACTATCTCGTAGGGCGTGGCCTAACAGCAGAGCAGGCCGGTGGAATCCTTGGTAATATTGCTGTCGAGAGTGGGCATACCTTTAGTCCCTCGGTTCAAGAATTTAGCAAAAGGTGGCCGTCTGGTGGCTATGGTATCGTTCAATGGACAGCCAGCCGACGAATTGATGTCGTCAACGCAATAGAAAAGACCGACTCAGCACTAAAGCAACGAACATACATAGCCCTCTACGGCGATGCAACTAGTGAGGCTGACGGATTCGTACCCAAAGGAATGGATATCGCCGATAATGACAAGTTACTCGGAATAGAAATGGATTTTCTATACCAAGAAGCGACCACTCGTCGTGTCAGGTCTAGCCTGGGATATGGCAGTATGACTGAATGGGAGGCGATACTCCAGGCCAAGACATTACGTGAGGCGTCAGATATTTGGTATTACAGTTTTGAAAGGCCAAGGGTTCAAAATGAAACGAACGGTGCGGCCAGAGCCAAAGAAGGAGAAAAGTGGCTCGCGAAAGTTAGAGGTCAATCATCATCTTCGGGAGCTCCAAATACAGCACCTAGCACAACAACCTCGACTACCAACTCTAGATCACCTGTCGTATTCATCGATCCAGGTCACGGCGCTCAGTTAGCAGCCTACACCGACAAGGAAACTGGCTTAAGGATGGATCAAGACCATAACACACCAGAGACCGAGGATATGCTAGATGTAGCAAAACGCGTCAAAACAAAACTCGAAAGCATGGGTTATACGGTTGTACTGTCTAGAGAGACTAACAATGACAAGTCAACCTTTAGACAAAAAGCAGAGAAAGCGATCGGTGCCAAAGCAGTCATAGGCGTCAGTCTCCATTCAACACCTGGCGAAATAAACCAAGCCTGGCCACAGCGCGTTGATACCTACCGCGAATATAACGGCAAACGAACAACGTTCACAAATAAAGAGACCGCCAATCTCAGCGAAAATTACGCAAGTCAATTCGCCGAGGCAAGAACCTTAGCCGAAGGACATCCAATTTCTGTTGATACCGGCAATACTCAGCAGACTAGCTCATTTTCAAGGTCCGGAATCTTGTCAAAGGGCAATATCCCGCTAATCTCGCTCTTTGGTGCACCAGTACCATGGGTATATAACGAGATAGCTCAGGACGACGGTACGGGATTGAGCGAGAACAGGAAGTCTGCATATGCCGAAGGTGTCGTCGATGGAATAACCAACTCTGTACCATTGAGCGAGGCAACTAACAATGCAACCTGTTCCGACCTCAGTGGCGGTACCGGTTATGTTGAGGGTTTAGCGAACGCTACCTTGGCATATGCACATCATAAATTTATGGGTAAGCCATACCATGAGAAAAAACCTGAGTATATCGAGGCTATAAAAGTTGCAAAATCAAAAGGCTTATACATCGGAGGTTGTGAAGGTGAAGACTGTGGAGCCTTTGTTACTCGTCTAGTTATGGATAGTGGATGGGACCCAACGTACAATTTTTCCGGAAAGGGTGGCGCTACTCCAACGCAGAGAAAGTGGCTCGAAACATATTGGGAAAAGGTAGGTACTGGCAGTACTATCAGTACAGCCTCGTTACAACCAGGCGACGTTGCTATGCAACCAGGCCATACCTTTATTTATGTCGGAAAGATACCTGGTTTTGAAAAAGTTATCGCTTCTGCGTCACTATGTAGTCGCGCACCTATGGCAGGCTGGGAGCGTTTAAATGATAGTTCAATAACTTGGTATCGTAAGAAGTCAGGGGGATCGTCCAGTGTTACGCAACCGCTTTAAGGCAATAACTATTTCATTAATCGTTGCCGTTTTAATAATCGTCATCGCCATGGTCTATGGAGGCGTCAAGAACCAAGGTAAAGTGAGTATTAAGCTTTTATCCGTACCAGAAGACGCTCAAATAAAGATTAACAATGTCAGGTTTTCAGCTGGTGACATAAGCCTCGCACCAGGTTCATACAAGGTAGAGGCCTCAAAACAGGGCTTTGATAATTTTAGCTATACGACGAACATTTCCGACAAAACTGGCCAGACAATACTTGTATTACTGAACCCGAATACGCCAGAAACAGAGAAGTGGGCGAATGATAATGCGGAGCTTTATACTGACCTGGAAAATATAGCTGGGGAGCAAGCAAGTAATCAAGGCTCTGATTATCAGAAAAAGAATCCGATAGTTGCTGATCTGCCATATTCAAATTATCTATTTACTATCGGTTATCGAACCGACCCGAGTGATCTTTCTGGAGATTCGATCATCATCGACATCATAGCTTCACCGTATAGGCGCGAAGAAGCCGTCCAGCAGATCAGAAATATGGGATACGATCCGGTGAATTACAAAATCAATTTCGATAACTATAGGAATCCGTTTAGCAAATGAAAAAACTTATCATTATATTTACCGCAGTCATAGTTCTCGTAACTTCAGTTTACTTTGCCTACTCCTACTTTGCTTCGTTCAGTACAGTTACATTCAATCTGGCAGAAGGCGTCAAAGAGATTAAAGTCTATAAAAACTCTGACGACGAGACTGGCGACACAGTCGTGGCTACGCTTCAGTCGAGCGGCGAAGTTCGTATCAATAACGGCAACTATTACGTTACCCCCTCAGGCGACAATATAGTAAATGATAATATATCGATCAAAATTACCGGCAATATCTCCATAGATATAGATCCAGATTACAATTCTGATTATTTGACCAAGTTAGCTGATATAGAATCAGGTAAAATAGCAGAAGTTATAAATAGATCACTAACTCCGGCTATCGAAAATTACGACATCGAGCAAGTCAAAGTCTACAATAAGGCCGATTGGGCAGGAGTATTATTGTTACCAAAGGATATCGACATACAAAACCCATCAGGCATCCATAGAGTTGTACTAAAAAAAGAAGGTGACTCCTGGATAGTCGTCGGTTTGCCGCAGATAGTTATGACTGCATATAATACCAAGAACGTTCCGCTAGACGTATTGAAATCAGTTAACGATCTAGTCTTCTAATAGCCGATCCAGATACTCTCATCGCTTTTGTTGACGTTATTATCTGCTGACTAGCCGTTTTCGTTATAATACTCTTTTGCCTAGCGTCGTCTAGTTCACTCAAGACATCATCCAGTAACAGCAGGGGATATTCGCCGCGTTGGTCTCTGATCAGATCGAGCTCGATCAGTTTTATCGATACGACGATACTACGATTTTCACCCCTCGAACAAACTGCAGCGGCCGGTTTACCGTTAAAAGTTATTTCGAAATCATCCCTGTGTGGCCCATAGGTGGTATATCCTAGTAGCTTATCTCTTTCATAATTACTATCGAGATGAGACAGGAGATACTGCTGGATATTTTCTGGTTTAATATCGAGCGAGTAGGCTATGGTGACCTGATCACTAGTAGCCGATATATTATCGTATCTGTCCTGGAGTAATTCGTTGAGCAAACCAACATATTTTTGACGCCGGCTGGCTATCAAGCTACCGTATTTACTAAGTGTCATATTCCAGGCGAACAGGTCATTTGGATGAGCGCCTCGTTTTAGTAAAATATTACGCTGCCTCATCGCACGATCATAACGACTGAGGTTGGTTGTGTGATTTGGTTCCAGCTGCGATATGATCCTATCTAAAAAACCACGCCGTCGACTGGGCGACCCTGATATCATCGATAGGTCGTTCGGTTCGAACAGTACTATCGGTATCTTTTGAGCATGGCCGAGCCTTCGATGGGTTTTGCCGTTAACGACGAACTCCCGTTGCTTGCTATCTATATCGTAACTAACAGTTCTCGTTGTACCATCAGACATCGAAACTTTAACAAAAAAACCATCTTGTCCGCTAGAAACAGCCTCGCTGTCGGCTGTTTTGAAACTACTTCCTTGAAATGCGGTATAAAGCGCCTCGACTATCGAAGTTTTACCACTGCCATTTGGCCCAACGATCAAGGTAGTTTGTGGATCAATATCAACAGAATATTTCGTATGTTTGCGATAATTGCGAACAGATATACTGCTGACCAATGCCATTTTAGCTCTTTAGCGGCATAATAATATGCTGATAGTTGGCGTCTTTTTGTGTGGAAGTCAGAATACATGGTGATAGCTTGCCGCTAAACCTAAATAGTATTTCCGAACCTTCTGTTACAGATAGTGCCTCTCCTAGGTATCGTGAGTTTAGAGTAACCACACCGTCACCGGACACTTCAGCGTCGACTTCGGAAGTGTTTTCGCCATATTCTGAGGCAATCGAATGAATCGAAAGCTCTTTTTTGGCGCTATCAGCCGTCAATGTAACGCTTCCGCCAGATTCCCTGGCAAACAGACTAGCTATCTTTACTACGCGAGTAAATTCAGCTGAATTCATCTTTATATTAGTATCTGATTCTTTAGGAATTAACTGCCGGTAGTCGGGGTAGGCGCCATCGATCAAACGACTAGTGATCTCGGCCTCGCCTAGGCGAAACAGTACTTGGGTATCGTCGAACAGTACTTCGATCGATTCAACGTCGTCATAGATTGTCCTTAGCACTTCCTGCATGCTGCTAGCCGGTACGATCGACGACAGTTCGCTCTTTGTTTTGATAAGTTTTCTCTCCGATAGTCGATATCCGTCAGTTGCCGCTAGGTATAGAAAACCCTCATACGCATGCCAGTAAACACCCGTCAGAACTGGTCTAGTGCTGTCGCTACTAGCAGTAATAACAGTTTGAGAAACCGCTTGTTTGAACTCGGCAACGTCTAAACTGTAACTAACTGCTTGTTTATCGTCGATCGTAGGTAATTCAGGGAAGTCATCGGCCTCAATACCGTTGATTATCGACTGGTATTTACCAGATGAAATCGTTAGATGGTTGTTTTTCGCCTCTAGTTCAACTGTGCCTTTCGGTAGACTAGCGATAAATTCACTAGCTAAACGCGCTGGAATCGTGATCGAACCTTGTTTGACAACCTTTGTACCTAATTTGAATGACGAAGCAATCTCTAGATTAGTTGCAGCAACTATCAGCAGATTACCATCAGTTCTGAGCAGGATATTACTGAGTATTGGTAGCCCAGCCTTGTTGCTAGCTACGCGACTAACGGCCGTTAATGCTCTAGATAGATTCTCTTGATTGATAGAAAGCTTCATATTTGTTACTCCTTATTAAATTAGATTTATAGATATAGTAGTGGTAGTTATAGGCACTGTGGATTGTGTGTACAAGTCCGAAATTAACAGATGGAATTGGCGGTTCTCGGCTGTGGATAGAGCAGTGGGTGTCTCGTCGGAAAAGACAGGGTAAAACTGGTGTTTATGCACTACGTTCTGGGTCTTCGAATAAATAAATAGGTGAGCTGGGGAAGTTGGCGCACAGTTTATGCCGGCAAGTCTGAACAGTTTGTCCATAGTTTGTACACATTTTTTATGCATATAGTTTGTCCCTGATTTCGGCAACTTGTTCGCGAATCATAAAATCCAGTTTGATTGATTTCTCTATTTTTTCAACTGAATGTATGGCGGTGGTGTGGTCCTTGCGACCCAACTCGACGGCGATACGAGGAAAGCTTAGGTGGAGTTCGCTCCTGAGGAGGTACATGGCGATCTGTCTAGGTACGACGATATGTTTATCGCGTTTGGCGCTGCATATCTCGGTGGTCTCTATCTGGAAATGTCGAGCCGTGCGATCGATGATCTGTTTTGGGGTCAAATGACGCGGCCTGGACTGACGGACATTACCTAGTAGGCCCTCGGCTGTTGATATGTCAGGTTCGATGCCGCGCATCTCGGCGTGGGCCAATAGTTGATTCAGTGCTCCCTCGAGTTCGCGGATATTGGTTTTAATGTTGTTGGCTAGATATTCGACAGTTTCCCTACCCAATGTCACGCCGGACTGTCCAGCCTTGGCTTCGATAATAGCGCAGCGTGTTTCGAAATCAGGCATTTGAATGTCGATCGACATACCCCATTCAAAACGGCTCCGTAATCTTTCTGTCAGGGTAGGGATGTTGCGCGGTGGTTTGTCGCTACCGATAATGATCTGTTTGTTGTTCTGGTGCAATGCATTAAAGGTGTGAAAGAATTCTTCCTGAGTCTTTTCTTTACCAGCTATAAATTGCATGTCGTCGATGATTAGAACATCAACGCTGCGGTATTTATCGGAAAAACCTCTCTTTTTAAAACGAATACTGTCTAGGAACTCTTTGACGAATGTTTCTGAACTAACATATAGCACTTTTGAACTGGGGTTTTTGCGAGTTATCTCGTTGCCGACTGCTTGGATGAGGTGAGTTTTACCTAGACCAACCCCACCGTAGATAAATAGTGGGTTGTATTTCGTACCAGGATTAGATGCCACCGCTCGACACGCTGTATATGCCAGGTCGTTGCTGGACCCAACAATAAAATTATCAAAGTTGTATTTACTATTTAGGCTATTTGTTGCGACGATAGACGACGAGCTTCCTGACGATGTCGACGCTGCTCGCGGCTGATCATCGATATCGCGTGTTGTTTCGCGACTGATCGATTTCGGTTTTGTACCTTTTACTGTATATATTATCGATTTTGGTTCCTGGCCGTTATTCTTTAGGGTTTGACGGATCTGGTCGTTGAACTTTTTCTCGAGGTTTTTTTGAATAAAGACATTTGGGGTTGCGATGATCGCTTCGTCGTTGTCACATTTAACGAGTTCGGTATTTTTAAACCATATATTATAGTTTCCTTCAGATATAGATAACTGAATTTCACCTAATACACTCTGCCACAACGTGTTTTGCACTGTAGTTTGATTCCCCCATGAGATACGTGATGCTTACTAATACTATAGCTTGCCCACTAGTTTTCCACAACCTTAACCGAGAAAACAACATAACAGTCGAGACAGGGGTGTTACTTTTCCACAATTACCTCGTCTATCTGTTAAGTTGTGGAAAAGCCTATCGTGATAGTGGAAAACTATAGTTACTAGACAATCCTAAACAGTCTTTTTCAAGTAGCTGTTGAAAAAAATCGATCAAAATATTATAATACATAGAAGTATGCCAAAAAGAACGTATCAACCACACACCAGGCACCGTGCCAAGACTCATGGATTCCGCGCTCGCATCTCTAGTAAAGCCGGCCGTGCAGTGCTAAAGCGCCGACGCATCAAGGGTCGCGCAAGGCTATCTGTCTAATAAACTTATCCGCTCCGTGATCACGGAGCGGATTTAGTATTATAATAACTACATGCTAAAACAGAAGTACCGTTTTCACAGCAGGGGAGCTTTGAACTATCTCTACAAAAACGCCGACTCATATCGGTCAAAGCTGTTTGCTATGCGTACACTTCGTACTAACAAGCAAAATCCGCGCTTTGCCGTCATCGTCAGTAAAAAAGTTTTCAAACGAGCCTACGGGAGAAACCGAATGCGTCGACGTGTTTATGAAATAATCCGAAGTGAGCTACCTCATCTATTAATGAACCAAGATACGGCGCTGATAATTATGACCAGTGAGGTTATGAACGTGCCTTACTCTGAATTAGAGGACAACATAAAACAACTCATGTCCCAGGCCTGTCTATATGAATAACCCTTAACTCCTGGTATAATAACTAGGAGTTAATATCTGGAGTTTTTATGTTTGATACCTTAGTAGTGCAGCCAATATTTAACCTTTTGATCGGACTGTACAGTATTATTCCTGGCGGTGATTTTGGCGTAACGATAATTATCTTTACGATTTTGGTTCGTTTTGCGATGTATCCTCTGATCAAAAAGCAGTTACATCAGACAAAAATCATGCGCAAGATCCAGCCAGAACTGGCTCGTATCAAAAAACAAGCCAAAGGCAACAAGCAACTCGAAGGCATGATGATGATGGAGCTCTACAAAAAGAACGACATCAGTCCGTTCCGCTCCATCGGCATATTACTCATCCAGCTGCCGATCTTTATCGCCTTATTCAGTGTTATCCAGATCTTTACCCAGCACCGCGACCAGATAGCTAAATTTGCTTATGACTTTATGGAGGGTATCGGCCCGATAAAGAGTCTGATTGATAACCCATCAGGCTTTAATGAAAAGCTATTTGGTATCGTTGACCTAACAGCGCCGGCTATCTCTTCGCACGGTGTTGACATATTCCTGCTACTCCTAGCGATCATTTCCGCCTACACTCAATACGTCATGAGTAAACAGACTATGCCAACAGTCTCCAATAAAAAGAAGTTCTCGGAGATAATGAAGGATGCTGGTGCCGGTAAAGATGTCGATCAGTCAGAGATGAACGCCGTTATGATGGGAAATATGACAAAGATTCTACCCGTTATGATGCTATTTATCATGCTTAGCGTACCTGGCGCATTGGCGCTTTATTACGCTGTTTCAAACATTGTGGCCGTTATCCAACAGGATCATCTATTGAAACAAGATGAAACTGAGCTCGAAGCCATGGCTGACAAGGATGTCGCGAAAAAGGCTCCCAAAACTACCGTCAACAAAAAATCCACAGCTAAAAAACGCGCCGAAGTGGCCAAGGAAGCTACCGTCACGCGAATAATAGCCAAGGATACAAGAAAGGGGAAGTGATATGAATAGCGAAGAGTCAGTAGAGTTTGCCAGAAAATTTGTTGCCGACATCATATCGTTTTTTGGAGAGAACATCACCGTAAGTGCCGACGTTGAGGACGATATCATTAATATCGAAGTTGAGGACTCATCGATCAATAGTCTGTTGATCGGACGTTCGTCAGAGACGCTCAGAAGTATCCAGTTTCTGCTCGGTAGCGCCCTGCGCAGCCAAGATGCGGCCCTCAGTCGCGTTAACTTAGACATTGCGGGATACAAGAAACAACGCGAAGACCAGATGGCTGAAAAGGCTCGCGGTTGGATCGAACAGGTTCGAGAAACTGGTGACTCCTATATCGCTAACCTAAACCCAGCTGATCGTCGTATCGTTCATCGCGTCGCAGCCGAGTTCGAAGACGTCCATACCTTTTCCGAAGGCGAAGGTCGTGATCGTCGGATCGTTATCGCTCAGAAGAGTTCTTGAGCGCATTCATATATATAGCGTGAGTCTGTTCAGCAGTTTTTGCCCAGGAGTATCGCGCTACTTGGGCGAGACCGAGTTTAACTAATTTATCGCGCAGTTTGTCATCAGCTAGAACCTTATCGATACTATTCGCCATATCGTTGGTATCTAATGGGTCAAAGTACACGGCCGCGTCGCCCAATACCTCTGGCATACATGAAGCATTACTAGATACTACTGGCGTACCGTAATCCATAGCGATCAGGGGTGGCAAGCCAAAACCTTCCATTAGTGACGGGAAAACATAGGCTTTTGCCTGTTGGAATAACCAGTCGCGTTTCTCGTCCGGTAAAAAGCCTGTAAAATGAATGTTCTTGTAGCCCTTACTCTCAAAAAATGCTTTGTTTGCTAGAGTGTCTGGATTTAATCTGCCAACCAGAACCAGACCTAGTTTCGGATGCTTAGCGAGCAATTTTTGATGAGCTTCACCTAGGCGACGGATATTTTTGTAGTCGGGCTGTTGACCAACATATAGAATGAAATCTTTAAACGGGAGATTCTCGTATCTCCTAACGCTTCCTTTGTCCGCCGTACTGGCTTCGTAAACTACAGATATCTTTTCTTCCGGAATCGTAACCAAATCCTGAAATTCCTTTTTTGTAGTCTCTGATATTGCGATGACATGATCACTGATCTTGGCGACACGCCTCCAGACGTAGCGGCCAACTAGCTGTTTAGCGTGGAATACTAGCCAGTTTTTATCAGAATTGTAGGTCTTTAAAAGTGTCATATCATGCATGGTCGTGACTCGTTTACCTCTGTAGAATATCGGTTGTTGGGGCATACAAAAATGTACTAGGTCGGGTGATAGATCCTCTAGGAATTTTTTGAAGCCGATCTGCTCGTTGAATGAATAATTATCAAAATCAGCTGCCACGACCATGAAATTCGGTTGGGTAGGGGACCAATAGTTGATGTCTTTTGACGGTACTAGGACGGTGTATTTATTTTTATTATCAACTTTTTGCAAACCGTTTAATAAATGTTTGACGTAGTCACCAGTACCAGAGTTAATCACGCGAGCATCAATGGCGATATGGTACATTTATTTTTCATCCTTCTCTGAAAATACTAATTTTGAATAGAAAACATAGTTCCACGTCAGGCTAACAACAGTTGCGATGAGTTTAGCAACCAGCAGACGAACAGACTCATCATAGCCCGAGCCGTTAGTTAGCCACATCAAAAACCAGATGATTGAACCTTGGATTAACCACAAGCCAGTTAGTGTAACTAAAACAAAAAGTATTAGCTCTCGCCTGACATTTTTACTTCTAGATTTGAAAGTGTACTTTTTGTTGGCAAAAAAGCTAAAAATAAACGCTAGCGACGTAGATCCGATATTTGCAGCAATTACTGGCAAACCGATCATTTTTAATAAAAACAAAAATCCAAAATCGATCGCTGTGTTTATGCCACCGACAGCGACAAACCGAAGTTTTTCGACGTTTTTCTCAGTTAAAGTATTCATGCGGCGATAATAGGGCCCTGATCGATAGGCTTATTCTCAGATTGATTTTCGGCATTACTAAGTTCTAGTATTGACTCGTATTGTCGTTTTGCCTCTCTAGCAAGCAGGTTTATGCGATCGGTCTGGGTCATCTTCTCTGCGATATAGTGCGAGTTTAGACTCTCTAAATTAGCCATAAGTATGAGTTGTTGTGTTGTTGCATAGTCGCGTTGGTTTTTGCTGCTCGAGGCAAGACTTGGATTATTTACCCTCCATTCACTAGCTGTTTGACCAAAAACCAAACGATTTAACATGTCGGCCTCTGTTGTATAACTAAACTGTCGTAGAGCCCCTGCGCCTAGGCTGGGGATGATATATTCTTTGATAGCATCAGTATGAAGCTTATAGTTTACTCGCGACAGATAGCGTCGCGAGTCCCACTCTACCATGTTAGTCTCAGCAGCCTTTAGGCGTTGGAACTCAGTGATGATCATGAGTTTAAATTCTGGGCTAAGCCAAGTGCCAAATTCAAAAGCTATATCTTTATGGGCGTATGTTCCGCCGTATCGGCCCGTCTTTGAGACTATCCCTATGGAATTCGTAGCATCAACCCACTCCTTTATAGAAGGATTGAAGCTATTTTCCCCTGCACGGGCTTTAATCTTCACGAATTCGTGTAAATTAAAATTAGTATTATGTAGTTGTTCCCAAAGTCCCAGGAAAGATACAGTATTGCGGGCGCGCAGCCAGCTATGTAGGGCGCGATCAGACCCGGCACTTTTTGCCATATCAGTAAGGCATATGTAATCCTCTCCGCGTATTTTTGTGACGTTTACTATCTTCTCGTTAATATTCATAGATAGTTTATTTGGAGACATAAACTAGCCTTTCTTGGTATTAGAGCTGTGATATTCGTCTACGAAATATAGCGGGCGTCGTTTTGTCTCGTTAAATATACGGCCGATGTATTCACCGATGACCCCTAGACTGAGTAGCTGCACACCACCTAGGAACAGTATTACTGCCATCATCGATGGATATCCAGCTAGATCAGTGCCGAAAAACAGCGTGCGGATCACTAGATAAACGATGTAAGCAAAAGCAAAGAACGAAACTAGAATACCCATGACCGATGATATCCGTAGAGGAGCCGTAGTAAACGAGGTGATTCCGTCGATAGCT
>JBARQK010000117.1:0-2213 GCA_049643705.1 Saccharimonadaceae bacterium (SeqCode)
GCTGCTGCTCCTAGTGCGGCCAACTGCATGCCCCAATCTGGACTCGTGCCGAGTATGAGCGATGCTAGCTTTCCTGCGCCGTATAGAAGTGAGATGACTGGAAACACTAATAGTAGTGCGAAAAACATCTTTGCCCATTTTTTAAATAGACTTTCGGTATTCGGCAAGAGATATGCGACAAAAGCTACGGGAGCAACAACGACCAACATCAGTATCACTGCATTTCGGAGTATCAATATGACGAAAGTCATCAGTAGAGATAGCGCCGCTGCGAGTATCACAGGAACGGACACTGCCAAGACTAAAATGACTATTCCTACAGCTAGGCCCGTTCCAGCCAAGACCCAACCTATGAATACCAGAAAACCGTTTTGAGGCGTATTGGTCTCCAGTCCGATACCAGCACCGACAGAATTAAACAGGGCGATTATGGAACCGCCGAGAATGTTTGATAGATCGATGGCTAACTGACAAATGATAAGTGACATATTTACAAATATTGCCCCGATGATCAAACGAGGTAGCATCTTTTTGATGCCGTAGTTTGAGATTCCAAAACTAGTAACCTGCGATAGGACAATTATCAAAAATACTATCACGAACATAACGTTTGCAATCGTGCGGAACATTTCCCAGGCTTTTACTGTGTTCTTGTCAGACACTAGGCTAGGTTTTGTTTCGAGAAAACCTTTTATGCCGGCGTATGCTCCATCGGCTATTCCAGCGATAAAAGTCATAATAGGACAAACTAGCCAGCCCACTGCGCCAATGTCTGACGAGCAAGTTGACGTGGTGCCACCCGATCCATTTACAGCAGTGTTACCACCAGCTCCAGTGCTAGCATTGGTAGTCACGGCATTTCCAGGGTTGGCGTCATTATATCTAGCAACGGCAGGCGCGAGACCGTTCATGGTTTCCAGTAGTCCTTTGCAGGTTGTATCGCCACTGTTAAAGTCGAGATTTACTATGGCCTTTCCTGCGCTACTTATAGTTACGGATCCGCTCGATTGGTAGGGGTTGGTTGATGTAGTGCTAGGAAAATCAACCTTTACGTCTTTGGTGATATATGAGGATCCTGCCGGGTCCTTAATTACCTGCGTTTGAGTGTAGGCACCGCTAGCGGCTTCGGTGACAGAACAGTTGCTATTAAAGATATTTTGGTATGCATAAAATCTTGCTGCCGACGATTGAGATGGAATCTTTGAGTTCATAGTATCACCGCCACTTATAGTATAAGCTGGTACATTTACGTCTGTGCAGTTGGAAGGCGGAACTGTATTCATGTCCTTGCATACAATAGACCTGGCAGAGCCGAGCGTGTAGCCTATACTCTTTAGGAAATCCTCGCCAGAAGCAGTCCCAAACGTTGATAGTGCGGTACCTATGGCGCCACCGTCACTACAACTGAGCTTGCCGTCACCACTCTTGTAGACTTGGCCGATATTAACTTCAGGAGTGCTCTTGCCCAATGCAACAAAGATACTGGCTGGGTCGGCGGCTTTTGACTGGAGTATTGAAGCCTTAGAGTTACCGAGTCCAGCTAGGCAGTCTCGTAGATATATAGCGGCGTAATGTTTGTTGTTCTCGGCCGTGAGAAATGTCGCAGCATCCGCATGGGCCACTAGACCGAAGGTCGAGTTGAGTGTCAGTGTTATTGCAACAAAAAGCAGCAAACCTCTCGTTACTCGTGAGCTATGTGCTTTTAGTCTGTTCATACATGACTATTTAACAACAAAAAAGAACGATTTACCATAAGCGTATCGTTCTTTCTCGAGAAAAACTATTTTATTGAAATAGATAGGCTTCGGGAGCTACACTATTGAGATCCTCTTTGTAGCGGACGCCGACCATTGTACAGATTATAGGCGTATCGTCGATGATATTGTACTCAGCTGGGTCCTCCCATTCTTCTTTCATGGCCTTTAGGGTTTCTTTAGATATAGTATCGCCCATTAGGTATACGTAAGTTATGTTCATTGGAGGCTCTTCGCTGGATACTTTTTTTAACTCACCTACTTTTATCGTGAAATGATACGGTTCGAGGTCATTACGGCCAAGCTCGAGTCTCATGTAAAGGACTGTGTTTAGTCGAGTGGCAATAGTTAGCGCGCCCTCGCCTTCGAGACTATCGCTAGGAGAGTGCCCCTGTAGCTGTTCGAGCATGGGCTTGTGGTAAGTATTGAATACATAGTCGACGTAATCGACATTTTTTT
>JBARQK010000118.1:0-2042 GCA_049643705.1 Saccharimonadaceae bacterium (SeqCode)
CGCAATGGTCAAACAGTGTGACAGAAGATTTAAAATCAGGCGATGACTGTACCGGAGCGGCGATATCGGGCGGTAACTGTACTGCCGGCATCGGCCTAGGATACTGTTACGTCCTGAATGAAGGCAATGTCAGGAGTAGATTTGTTGTTTCGCCAGTCGTTATATCTGGATATACGTATACACTAAAAGCCACTGGCTATGTTGATTACTACACACCGTCTGGTACAAAATACAAAACAGTCGAAACGGTGTTATCGCGGTTGTCGTCGACTGACCAATACGGTATCGCGACAGGAAATGATACTTCCTGTTCTATTCAAAACAGCAAGTTATATTGTTGGGGCAGGAATGATACCGGGCAAGCAGGCGTTGGTTCGACAGCCTTGGTGACAAAACCAGCCTTGATAGGTGGCGCGTTGAGTGGACTGTATGTTCACGCTGTCGCGACCGGTATGAATCATGCTTGCGCTGTAGCCGGTCCGACGTTATTGCCTGCGCTCGGTAACGCAGTCTATTGCTGGGGAGACAACAGCATGTACCAGTATGGCAAGGCCATGGCAAGCTCTAATGTACCCGTACAGACGATAACCAGTGCTGACATATCGGGTCATTACTTTTCGGCAGTGACCGGGCGTGACCATACCTGTGTTGTAGCTGTTAGCGGTACTGCTCAAAAGAAAGAGTATTGTTGGGGCAATAACGACAGTAAATCTGCCGGTGAAGCCTCGGATGGTTCAACGCCCAATCCAAAGACTTCGCCCGGACTGGCGTTTCGTGAAGCCGGAGGTACGACGATCACAAATGTCAACCAGATTAATAGTGTGTCAAACGGAATTTCTTGTGGCATCGATGGAATCCGTGCTTACTGTGTGGGCAACAACGATCAAGGAGGCTTAGGCATAGGCACGACTAGTACCGATAGCCCAAAAGTCAACTATCCGATAGGAATGACTAATACGGCAAAGATCGCAACAAACAATGCACGGGAGTGCGCGTTGAACGCCGGAAAAGTTTACTGCTGGGGCGCAAACTGGTATGCCGGTGTGGCACTAGACTGGCGCATAGACTCGGGGCCGAATTTTGCTACCACAGAGCAGAACGGTACGCCAAAGACGCTTCTGACCGCGGCAAGCCCATACTTTGCCTCGACTGTCACTGATTTTGGTATCAGTGACTGGAATACGTGCATGATTATCGCAGGCTCGGTTTATTGTTCAGGCTATAACGATATGGGCCAGCTCGGCCAGGGAACCACGAGCGGTCCTGCTGGCGGTGCGGCAACGAGTGCTTCGCAGGTGCGTTCGGCGAATAACATGGTAAAAGTCGGCGGATTGTTAGATGGGCAAAATGCTACGAAAATTGTTGGTGGTAATAATCATTTCTGTGCTATCACCGATGAAAACGTTGTCTTTTGCTGGGGTTCGAACCAATATGGTCAGTTGGGTGACGGCACTACTTCGAATAGGCTTACACCGGTCAGAGCAATCTTGCCAAAAGATATCATCTTCTAGGCTTTATCCGAGTTAGATGCCAGCTGCCGCATTTGTCGCATTGGTATACTTCTAGGTTGAGAGCAGGCTGTTCTAGTGCCTGTAACTCTACTTGATTCTCTGCATCAATGCGGCTTCTGAACTTACGTTTGTTTGAACATGACGCCGCCGGCTGAAATCTGTCGTGTTGAACTGTTTTGTTACGTCTAGGCATCTTTACTCACCTCTTATATATTGATACAATGATAGCATATGGGGAGATCGCGAGTTAGCGAATCAAGTGGAGTTCACGATGCGTCAGATGGTGCGTCGCCTATTTTCGCGTTCGCAACGATCGCCGACACCACCTGGAGGCTGTTTATACCGAGCATTGGCTTGCTGCTACTGGGTGTTTATCTGGACTATTCTTTCGGGACGAAACCCTGGCTGATGATAATCGGTTTGGTGGTTGGCGTGACCCTGTCGGTTGTGCTAGTTGTTCTGCAACTCAGGAGAAAAATCTAGAGTGTTAATAAATCTTGCCAGTACTGCTACTCCGCACGTCAGCTTGCC
>JBARQK010000119.1:0-3883 GCA_049643705.1 Saccharimonadaceae bacterium (SeqCode)
GCGCTTAGTTCTATGAAATCAGCATCTACTTCTCTCGCTATTATCCGCGCCAATGTTGTTTTGCCCGTTCCGGGAGGCCCCCATAATATTAGGCTAACTGGTTCTTTATGAGCAACGATTTGCTTTAATATTTCGCCATTGGCTAGCAGGTGAGTTTGCCCGATAACTTGATCGAGCGACTCCGGGCGCATTCTTTCTGCTAGGGGGACGTTAGGTTGCATGATTTATACCATTGTCTTTTGCAAAAAATTCGGACATCAATCCTATACCCGCCAACACAACAAGTAACCAACCAGCCGTAAAAACACTGGAAGTGAGAGATAGCCACCCGAACAGCAAGGCTAGTGGTGAAAAGACCAACCTACCAACAGTATTAACGACAGACCCGGCTCCTGCACGATACTGAGATGGCAACTGTCTGTGAAGCTGTGCAGTAAGATTCAACATGAGTGTATACGACATAAACCCTATAAAAAACTGAGCCGCGACTATAGTCCAGAAATCTCTAACTAAACCGATGATGATTGCACTGACCAATACAACGGTCATGCCAATAGCTATCCGACGCTTGCTGATAAAGAACTTTGTAAAAACCCCACCTATACCGAACGTACTCAAGATGAGAGCTCCTGCTATACCATACAGCGCAGTATCAGATCCGAGAGCGATGTACCACGTCTGATACATTTCTCCGTTTATTCCACCTATAACGATCATCGACAGCAGCGACACAAGAACCCATATGAGATTAGGATTCCGAAAGACCGAACTAAAAGTATTTTTTGTATGAGTCACTATATGAGTATCGATCAATTCTTTGTGAAATTTTGTATCGCGAAAATTCAGCAGGAATACAACCGCCATTAACGCAGGAACCACACTCCACAGGAAAGAATCTCTCAGGCCCATGCTGTCACCGATTATGCCTCCTGCGACAGCACTGATAACCAAGGCAACACCGCCTACTGCCGAGAACCAGCCGAGAACTTTTTCGTAATTGTCGGCGTTGCCTTGCTCCTCCAATAGGGTGTCGTAGACCATAGAATCGGACGTGCCAGAAGCAAAGGCATCAAAAAATCCCCAGAATATGGCCGCCACCAAGAAGAGCGGAATACCGTAGCTCAACCAACCCAGTAGTCCACTTAGCATCAAACTGATTGCGGCTAGTACCATTACGCCCTTGCGGCTCCATCGGTCGGCTAGTATGCCCGAAGGTATCTCCATCCCAACCGAAACGATAGAATATACAGCGGCCATAAGCCCTATCGTTGCGTAGTCAAACCCGATCGTAGTCATGAACAACTTTTCAATTGCATACCAAAATACTAGATTGAGCAGAAATTTAGCAATAAAAAGTGGCATTAGTCGTCGTGAAAGGGGTGAGAATGTCATGATCTAATTATAGTCCAGGTGCTATAATTAATTCATTAAACAAGGAAAACAGAACCATGGAATTCACAGTATTTTTGATCATTGTAGCGCTAGCGATAGTCGTTTCGAGCATCCGAATCGTCAATCAGTACGAGCGTGGAGTCGTTTTAACCCTCGGAAAGTTCACCGGTACTCGTAACCCAGGTCTACGTTTTGTTGTGCCTGCCATCCAGCAGATGACAAAAGTAGACATTCGTTCAACGCCGATCGACGTTCCAAAACAGGAAGTCATCACCAAAGACAATGTTACTGTCGGTGTCGACGCTGTAGTCTATTTCCGAGTCATCGATGCACCAAAGGCCGTTCTAGAAACTACCAACTATATCTATGCAACTAGCCAGTTTGCCCAGGCGGCCCTACGCGATGTTACCGGTAATGTCGATCTCGATGATTTGCTAGCAAAGCGCGAGGACATATCTCAGCAGATAAAGGTAATTGTTGACGCTGAAACAGACAAATGGGGTATCGACGTTGAAAACGTCAAGGTTCAAAACATTGAGTTGCCGCAAGACATGAAACGCGCTATGGCTAAACAGGCCGAGGCCGAGCGTGAGCGCCGCGCTGTTATCATTACGGCCGAAGGTGAGAAAGCTGCCGCCAGGGCAGTTGCTGATGCCGCCACCATGCTCAGTAGCGTTCCAGGGGGCATTAACATTCGTACGTTGCAGACTCTAGAAAAGATCGCGGTTGAGCCAAGTCAAAAGACGCTGGTTATCTTGCCGACCGAACTGACTAATCTGAAAAGTTTACTTAAATAAATCTATCGCTCTAGATAGTCACATACAGTGTAGTCATAAAGCTCATCGTATGTGATTTTGCCGATCTGATTGGCCTTGGCGGCTACTTTTTGAGCTCGGCATTCGTTCGATTTAGCTCGTGCTGACGCATCGCGCACAGATTTTTCCTCGGCAGCTATGCGTCTTTGCTCGATCTGGTAATTGTCGTATACTTTATAGCCAACGCCACTGGCTGCGATCAGCAATATAACGCCGCAAGCAATGGCGATATGTTTTTTGGTCAGGCGAATTTTTGGCAATTGCCATTTTTTCTGCTTTAACTCTCCGTATAACAGAGTAGCAGTTCTGCTACATGACAGAATCTTTTTACCGATGCGTCGATGATCGATCCGTCGTACTGCCGGCCCCGCATGTTTCTCCTTCATATCCATTAGCAATATCATAACAATTGCTAGGGTAATTTGCAAAGTAATCGATAGGAAAATTGAAAGAAAAAAGACCAGTCCGAAAATTTATCGGGCTCCTCCCCTCAAGCAGTCGCGTTGCTCTCTATATCCGCTCGGTTACAAAAATGAGCGAGCTCCTTTTTGTTTCTCGTCGCTTCATGAACTGGGGACTGGTTTTGCCTGCAGCAAAACGTCCCCAGTCAGGTCGTGAGAAAAACTACCAAATAAAAAGTCGACCGCTAGGGTCAACTTTTTATTTGGTGGCTCCTCCCAGACTTGAACTGGGGACACAAGGCTCTTCAGGCCTCTGCTCTACCAACTGAGCTAAAGAGCCACACTAAATAGATTGTAACATGTACGACACTGATGTGAACTCACTCGCAGAGGCTTGATTCAGGCCTCGTCACCTTTTCGGCGACCCCGCCTCAGTCAGTGAGGTAAACCTCAGCTGGCTTCCGGCCTTGCGAACTGCCACCGGCAATTCTCACTCTACCAACTGAGCTAAAGAGCCACACATGGTACAGATGTCATTTTATCTAAACAGGGTCACAATGGCAAGCGTCACGCCGCATTAGACACGAGATGTGGTCAAATGATACAATAAAGATACTACAAAAGTGCGAAATAAAAGGGGGGTTTTTATGATTAAGCACAAGTATAAATTTTTAGTGGTGAGTATGCTCAGCGCAGCATTATTGTTGGTACAGCCAGCACTGGCAGCGCCACTGGTTGTCAATCCAGACAATACATTAGGCTGGTTGAGCGGCGACACGACATTGGGTGGGTCGGTCAACTTTGTTGCTGATTCATCACCATCGCTAGGTACAGGTGCACTAGAGTTAAAAACAAATTCAACAACTACAGCCAAGGCAGAGTATGTAAATGCACTAGTCACGCCAGTTAGTATGTACGAGATATCTGAAATTGCATATCAGACAAAGCAAGTTTCAGCTAGTTTTGCTGGTGGTAGCGCTGATTTTAAATTGTTCATCGATTTGAATGGCGATAACACAGTCGATACGTCTCTAGTATTCAGGCCATACCTACAGAATTTTGGTAATCCTGATTCCAATCCGGTTTTCACAACTGGATGGCAGACATGGGACGTCGCTGTAGGCATGTTCTCATCGACAGAGGCTGTTGGTGGTCTAGCTAACGACGGTACGCTGTATCGTCTCTACGAAGTCTTTACGGCACCAGGTAACGAAAATGCACGGATCATGGCGATTGGCGTCAGCGTCGGTCCGGATAGCCCCGACTACAACATCC
>JBARQK010000120.1:0-2825 GCA_049643705.1 Saccharimonadaceae bacterium (SeqCode)
GGGCGCGTTCGAGCAATCGCGTTCCGATGCCAACTAGATCTTCAGTCAATGCCTCCCTGGTGCGCCATAAACGTTGATCACGGAATGCGGCAGGAATTTTCACGATAGGTTCTAGAAATGCCGTCCGCATCGCTAGTCTGTAGGTGTCCTGGAACGAGTCCGAGTTACGCTCGGATGTACCTTCGAGAATTGGTATAGTGTTCTGCTGCACGCGCTCTATATCGACATCAAGTCCAGGGCTATTTAGAGTGTCTATGTGTCTTTCGTTCTGCCAGCTGTCGACCTTATCATCTATGCAGAGGTTGCGATAGAGGGCCGATCGTCCTTCTCTGAGCGCCATAGTTAAAAGATTCCTCAAATCATGTCGACCGACAGGAGGTATCAAGTCGAATTCGATCGGCATATCGGGTATTTCTCTCTCTTGAGAAGTCATCTGAATATTATACCATAATTCTGTTGCATTAAAAGCCGCAGATATGGAAGTCCGCCCCGAGAGCGGCCGAGATGATATCTCGAGGCGGACTTCGTAGGCGGATGAATGGGCTAGGTTTCGGCGTCACGGCCTGACGCCGACAAAGATCGCTCCGAATTCGGGGGCGAGCTTGCGAGCTCGTTCGCCGATGTGGTCGTTGCGTTCGGCCAAATTGGACAGTTCCTTGAGGACGCCAGGGTTGCTCCACTGTCCTCTGGCTGGTACGCATATTAGCAGGTCGGGACTGCCAGCAATCTCAGCATCCTCGGCGAGCTTGCGGATTTCGTCCTCAATATCGGTCCTGCTATCCGGCGGATCGGTTAGCACTATCTTGCACCTCCTGGGTGATTGATTGCAGTTATTCTATCATCTTTAGCTAATAAATACAAACTAGGCAGTCAGACTGGCCGTCACAGCCTCCAGCGGAGTCTTTTGATTCCACATCCAGTAAACCGCGGCGCGTGTGGCGACGTGTCCGCGCCAGATGCTCATCGGCGAGTCCCACTCGGTCGTTGTGACTTTGCCGTCGTGTGCGATGATCAGGTGGTCTTTGTGGAGGACCATCAGGCTAACGGGATATGTCGTGGTGAATTTATGAACGGCCTCGACTAGGTTGGTTAGTTGCATGCTAAATGCCAGCATTTTTGGATAATAAACCAATTGAAAAAGTTTTTGCAGCTGTGCGAACGACATAACTAGTAGCGTATCGGGGCGATTGACCAACTGATTTGATCCATTCTTGATCAGATCTACGGCGTCTCTGGTGATTACTAGCGGTCCGCTGTAGTCTGCGATGAAGGTTTCGTACGCGATCGCTGTCTCGCTGTTGCGTCCGGCATCGCCGATCAGGAGTATCATATCTGCCCAATCGCCTAGGGCTAGCATGTCATTGCTGCTGACTTGCGCTAGGCTGCCGGAACGGTTTGATTCGGCGAAAGCGGTATCGGTGATAGTTGTAGGGATAGATTTCTTTAAGACATCTGGCAGCAGAACGCGGACTTGCCCTGCTCCAACCGTGTATGCTAGCGAATAACTCTCGGCAATTGCCGCGAAGCCTAATTTGTTACCGCCGACGATGCCTAATTTACCTGCCATTGAGCGCTGTTCAGGCTTTGACCACTCGATATCAGGAAACAGAGGTTTGCCTATTTTCTGCCGTTGCCAGTAGTCGTACTCCATAACCACATTTTAGCATTGAACCAGATGCGATCGAGGAATAAACTAGGGTCATGCAGATTCAACATAGATCGCACAAGAAATGGCTAGTACTCGCCACCGTTTCGATATTGGTTATTTTAGCCGCTCTCGCGGCGTGGTATCTCTGGCCAAAACCTTCGGTTAGTGATAGTAAGGTTTCAATAGTTGAGCCAAAAGTAGAGGAAAAGTCTGTGGTTCAGACACTAAAGTTCGCGGCTATGGGAGACATGCTAGCACACGATAGCGTCGTGACCCAAGCTCGCACAACTAGTGGTTATGATTTTACGAAATACTTTGACAAGATCAAACCTCTCTATAATGGTTCAGATGTTGTCTTTTGTAACCCCGAAACTTTGAGTTCTGGTCCGTCGTTTGGTCTGTCTGGTTATCCTAGTTTTAACGCTCCGACCGAATTTGCCCGCGACCTGCGAGCGGTTGGCTGTGAGGTTATAAATCTCGCCACAAATCATGTTGGCGACAAGGGCCAGGCCGCCTTGAATGCAACACTCGACGTTTGGGATAAACTCGAACCGCTAGCTCTGACGGGTGCAAATCGAAATGCCACCGAGCAAAACACAGTCAGTTATTTTACGAAAAACGGTATCAAAGTTGCCTTTGTGGGATTTGCTGATTTTAGTAACAGCGCGGTTACATCGTATGGTTTGAACATTTACCACGACAAAGATCTAGTTACGCGACTCCTGACAGAAGCCCGCAAAAATGCCGATCTGGTTCTGGTTTCGGCTCACTGGGGTGTTGAGGATGCACTGGAGATCAGCGACGATCAGGCTATGGCAGCAAAGCTATTTAGTGATCTAGGTGCTGACATCATCATCGGAACTGGCCCTCACGTGCTGCAAAAAGTCTCAAAGATTAAACGAGCCGACGGTGGCGAGACGTTGGTCTGGTATTCGATCGGGAACATGCTATCGACTCAGTTAAAGACTGACGAGCTGACTGGTGGTGTGGCTGGTTGGACGGTTGAACGTTCGGCTGATGGCAAGATATCTTTCCGCGATCTGACTTTCAAAGCGACATTTATGAGCTACGAATGGACACCGACCGACAAAGCTGCCGGCAAGCTGACAAAACGTAATACGCTCAAATTGCAGCCGCTCCAGGACGCTGCCAACGAAACTAAACTATTCGACTCTAC
>JBARQK010000121.1:0-10715 GCA_049643705.1 Saccharimonadaceae bacterium (SeqCode)
ATATTTATCGGCTAATTCTTCGGCTTGTGCCTGACCAATAGAAAGCCCTGGCGGAAACGGCACTAATACGACGAGAGCCTCGTGTCCGCTCGGTGCCATCTGAGGATCGGTTACGGTCGCTCGTGAAACATATAGCGAAGCAGACTCTGGTATCGTTTTCGTCTCGTAGATTGCATCAAAGTTTCCTTTCCAATCATCAACAAACAACAGGGAATGATGCTCTAGTTCAGGAAGTTCACCGCGCACTCCTAGATAGAGTAGCAGGGCACTTGGCCCAGCCGTACGCTTGTCCCAATATTGTTGCGGGTAAGTTTGTTCAGTCGGTTCGAGTAACTTTGTCTCGGTAAAATACAGATCAGCATTTGATATGATGACATCAGCATCAACTATCTCGCCGTTAGCCAGTTCGATGCCGACGGCAACGCCACCACGTGTAACAATTCGTTTAACAGAATTGTCATAATGATACTGAACCCCGAGGCTTCTACCGATCCTCTCCATCGCTTCGATCAATGTATACATTCCGCCTTTTGGATAATAAACACCGAGTTCAAAATCTAGCGCGTTCATGAGTGTATATATTGCCGGCGCTTTGTACGGCGAGGCGCCCAAAAAAACCATGCTGTATTCGAGGATTTGTTTGATGCGCTTGTCATGAAAATACCGACTGACGTGAGCATCGAATGAGCGTAGCGCCATCAGTGCAAAACGTGGCCCGCTTTTTATAATCTCCCATTTCAACATATCTCTTAGCGACCTAACATTGGTATAAAGAAAATGTTTGAGCGACATGTCATAAATGCGGCGGCCCAACGCAACATATCGATCGAGCGCCACGGCTGAACCAGGTTCGATCGATTCGAACTTTGCCTTGGCATCCTCTAAATCGGCTACGATCGTGACCGGTTCGGCGTTTTCAAAAAAGACTTTATATGACGGTGTAAGTTTTACAACATCTATTTGTTCTTTGGCAGTAGTCCCGAGCAGTTCAAAATAATGATCAAAGACTTCTGGCATCAGATACCATGACGGACCGGTATCGAACGAGAAACCATCTTTTTTGAGCAAGCCTGCCCTACCACCCGGTGCGTCGTGTTGTTCGTATACGACAACGTCGTAGCCAGCTTTCGCCAGAATATTTGCTGTTGATAAGCCGCCTATGCCGGCACCGATAATGACAACTCTTTTTTTCATCTCGTTAACCCCAGGTAGACTTTGATGAGTAGCCACAATTTCCGTGCATTATTGACACGAACGCGCGATGAACGTAGGTCTTTGACCGACGTTTTTTGTATCGATTTAAGCAGCTCACGATAATACACCCAGCTAGCGCGAACCGCCCGTCGCGCCGTTACCGGCAACTTGCCGATATACTCATTTGCCACGGCAAACTCAGACTCAATCTCCTGTTCGATTGCCCGCTTTTGCTCATTAGAAAAACTATCAAACTCGACACCCGGAAAATATACACGCTCGAGTTGGGTGTAATCAGCGGCAAAATCTCTCAGAAAATTTACTTTTTGATAAGCCGACCCAAGTTTACGGGCGCCTGGTACCAGCTGCTCGTACTGCTCATCATCGCCACGACAAAATACCTTTAAACACATCAGCCCAACAACTTCCGCCGAACCATAGATATATTCCTGGTAATTTTCCGAGCTATACTGGCGGCCAATGTCCATGCGCATACTGGCAAAAAATGGTGCGATCAGCACCCGATCGATCCTACTACTCGCCACCGTCAAGGCAAAAGCATGAATTATCGGATTGGCGCTATACTGACGTTCGATCGCTAGATAAGTCTCGCGTTCGAGCGTATCGAGCAGCGTGCGTTTTTCATCGTCACTGCCATCATAAGTATCAACTATCTCGTCGGCAACCCTAACCAAACCGTAGATCGCATAGATATCGGGACGGATCGATTTAGCGAACAAACGACTACTCATACTAAACGACGTAGAGTAAGCCTCCGTCAAACGACGACTGAGATCATACGATACGTCTTTATATAGTTCCAAGATTATTTACTCCGCTTTGTCGCACGATCGGCTAGCTGCACAAAAGCAGTCCGCACATCGTCATTAATACCAACAACATCGAGCGCACCTACCGCCTGCGCCCTCAGACTTTCGATCTTTTCTTCGACGGCAATACGCGCCCCGCTAGCGTCTAGCAATGCGCGAGCCTTGTCGATCTCTTCATCACTGGCGTCGACTTTATGAAATATTTCTGAAAATTCATGGCGTTGTTGCTCGTCTGCCAAATCTTCAAACAACTCTATCATATGAGTACGCTTGCCTTCTACAATATCGCTCGACGTACTTTTGCCCGTTTCGGCACTGTCACCATAGACACCTAGCAGATCGTCCTGCAACTGAAAGGCGGTGCCGAGCTTCTCACCAAAGCTTCGCAGCGAATCGATAACGTCCTTCGAGGCGCCCGCTAGCTCCGCGCCCATAACTAACGGACCAACGAACGAATAGTGGGCGGTTTTATATAGTGCAACCGTATATGCATCGGCTCGTCCGACACCTCGAAATGCCGTCTCTGTATCGAGCAATTCACCTCCAGACACGGCAAAGATAGCGCTGGCAAACGTTTCGGTAGCCGCTCGTAAATTATCACGCGATACGTCTGTGCGCTGCAGCACCTGGTAGGCTGACGATAGCAGCAAATCTCCAGCTAGCAGCGCCGCACTATTAGAAAAATGACGCCGCTCGGACACGTCGTCTATCAAACTCTCGTAAATTGCATCATACTGACCAGTCATATTCGGCACGCCATAACGTATGGTATCCCGATCAATTATATCGTCGTGGATCAAGACAGCCTGGTGAAACAGCTCCTCAGCGACCATGGCCGGTATGATCTGATCGATATCAGACTTATCGGTAAATGCACTATAGCTAAGCGCCACCATGAACGGTCGCAGCCGCTTGCCGCCGGCACGTAACAGTTTGTCGATCGCACGCCAAGTATCGCCATATGCCGGAGAGATAGCATCGGCCATCTCGATGCGGGTCCGCACAAACTCATGCAAAAAACCATCTGTCGCTTGGCGAGCAAGATCGAGTGACGGCAACTGCACTGAGGTTGGCTTCATTCCGTATCATTATACGCGAAATCGCCCCTGTTGCACACAGTATTTTATGTTCGCCGACTAGTCGGCGCTTAGCGAGCCAGCAAACTCTGGATTTCCAGTTATAATCTCGTGTGTCGGAATGATTCGACTACGTTTTTTGTCATCTGTCGGTAACCCGGTTAACAGTAAATACCCCTGCCAGATATTGCCCCCAATAGATAGCTCGAGATGCAACTGATCGCTGAGCTCAGGCTCGTCCTCAACGTCGTATATCAAATACTCACCAACACTCAAGATACAGTCAGCTGTGTGCTTGTCATAGCTCGTCACCAATATCTCTCCGATTCCAGTTGGCTCTAGCCAGGCAAAAACATCATTATCTAGATACAAGATCTTTGTATTGTGTTTTGTTTCGATCAAGCGATAGTCCCCCGTCCTCATAATTGTGATCATATGACCCCCTTTCACCTCTAGTCTGAGCGTAATCATACGGTCAACTCTATGAGCTAGCTCACAAATACTCGTTCTATCGGTGGTTTTATGATTATAATAGAGAATAGAGCACCATATGAAAGATATACCAAAACAGGTAGCCGACTTTTTCACGAGCTATCCACTAAAATCAATCGATGACGGTCAGATCATCGTCCAGGCCGGCAACCAACCTGCCGGTGTTTACTTTATCGAATCAGGAGAAGTCCGCCAGTACGACATCAGTGAACGCGGCGATGAAGTCGTTGTTAACGTCTTTAGAGCTGGCGCATACTTCCCGATGTCATGGGCGATCAACAAAGAGCCAAACCAATATTTTTTCGAAGCATCTACGAGTAGTAATGTCCGGATTGCACCACCCGGTGAGGTGACGAGCTTCTTACACAAGAACCCTGAAATCCTCTACGACCTGCTACGACGCGTTTTCGTTGGCACCGAGGTCTTGCAGCGACGCATGGCTCATCTGATGGCTGGTGACGCCAATAGTCGAACACTATTCGAGCTGATAGTACAATGTCGTCGCTTTGGCCAGTTACAGCCCGACGGAAGCTACATTCTACCGATTCACGAACAAGAACTAGCACGCCGTGCCGGACTATCACGCGAAACTACTAACCGCATCCTAACAAAGCTCAAAAAAGCCGGGCTACTCGGAGTTACCCACAAGGCACTATCCGTCCGCAACCTCGCCGAGATCGAGCGCGAACTTGGCACAAAACTGTGACCTAGGACATAGAGTTTATTCTACGATTCATTTACAGTGAGTTCACTAGGAGGTGAACGATGAATCGCAATCTAGCCTTTATCATACTCGCAGTGATTATTGCATGTTTAGCCGGTTTTGCTGGTTACTACTATGCTTCATATAAAACTCCAGCGCCGACCACCTCGCAGGAGACGCCGGCGCCTCAGCCGAGCACTAACCCGCCTATCGAACAGCCGTCAACACCGTCAGCTCCTAAAACTTACATCGTCAAAGTCTACTTTTCAAAGCATCCTGAGTCAGATGATGATCCCAGTAAAGTCTTTGCCGTAAATCGAACGACTAGCAGCATCGGCGTTGGCAAATTTGCCATCGGCGAACTACTAAAAGGACCTTCATCGGCCGAACAGTCCCAGGGGTATTTCAGCTATGTCCGCCTACGCAGCGGCGACAGCACCTGTGGAGGTGACGACATATCGCTAAACATATCGACCAGCGGAACCGCAACATTAAAGTTCTGCCGACCTTTAGACCATATCGGATCGGTCTCTGACGGCCAGGCCGAAAGCGAGATAAATGCCACGCTAAAGCAGTTCAGTTCCGTCAAAAAGGTCGTGATTCTGAACTACGCGGGTGACTGCGAATTCAATCTATCGGGTTTGAATCTGTGTAAACAGTAGCGGGAAACATGCCAAAGAACGAGCAATTCTTGTCATATTATCATACGGTTATAGTTGCGATACCCCTGTCTAGGGAACTACATTGCCTTGGCTTCGGCAAGCGTAACTGTTCGGCCGAGTGGCCACATGGTGTTGTAGTTAACGAGATATTTATCATAAACAACTGCGTCCTTGATGCGAATAATCAACTCGTTGTTGTATTTGATCGCAGATATTGATAGATTGTGTGATCCTGTAAACACCGTTTTGGACGAGCTGCTGCCATCATAGTATCCGTTAATGATCATGTACTTGTTGTGCGAGTATACACCCGGCTCGCCATCCACGATGTTGGCATCCATATCGATGACCTTTATCTTACTGTTACTCGTGAGGGTTACGAGGGGATCTTTTGAATAGTTCTTCTTTGATATAATTACACGAACTTTACAGCCTGCGTTTGCTAGATCACTGAGTTTCTTTGCAACAGCCGGTCTAGTACTAGTCCACTGGAACATTGCAACGTCGATCGTCGTATAGCCGCCGCTTCCGTATCCGCTAGCAACTCCAGTACATTTAACCTTCGAGAGGTTGCTATAGTAAGGATCGTCGCTAGTCGATGAATAACTTGTGCGCGGGAACGTCAGGATGTTATTCGTGCCAGAGCTGGTACTGGAGTACCAGTTGCCAGTATTTGGCTCCTTGGCCATATTTTCAAAATACCATTTCATTTTGTCAAATAGTGTCTGGTCCCCAACTACAGAGTATAGATTGTTCCATGCGTTGATCTGAGTATTGGTCAAGTTTGATGAGCTAAGCATCGTTACAAGTTTAGAGTCACCAGTCTGTGAAAACATAAACAGCTTGGCATGCATGATGTTCGTGCCCATACAAGCATCCTTGCAAATCTTTATGAAGCTGCCAGTACCTGTCGTAACCGTTGTACCGAGAGCAATCTTTAGACGCTCCATTTGGGCAGTGTCGGCAGCAGCGTTTGCACTGCCATACAGATGGTCGTCAGTAACAATGTGGACATTAACGCCACGGTCCCTCGCTGCGATTAGCTTGTCAGCGATATCTGATAGAGTAAAAGAATAGACTGCGATTCGGATGGTTGAACCTGCTACTGCGTTATCTATACCCGCTGCGACAGTATCGATAATCGCTCGTTTTTCCTCGAGCGTACCGTATGGGTTATTAAATACAGTGGTAGAATTTTGCACGGCATAAGCAGCCTTTGCAACTGGCGCGTTATAGCTCTGGATCAACGAGACGCCAGCCATCAATACTGCGATAATCATTATAGATAGAACTTTTATTTTTCGAACAATTCTCATTCGTAATCTCCTCATAAAAACTTAGTTATTAAATATTATCAACGACGTCATTTATGATCTGTTGATGATCAAATGCTAGATTTGCAGGCAACTCATCTAGGGAGAACCATTCGGCTTCCTCCGCATCGTCACCAGCAACCGGTTCACCTTCGCCAACCTCTACCAAAAATGCAACCGTTATCGTCTGTTTCGGATGGCGGCTGGGATGGCTGTATACCTTCATCTGTTCGGCCTTTATAACATCCATATTAGTTTCTTCTTTCACCTCACGCATGACCGTTTCCTCGAGCGTCTCATCCCACTCGTTGTAGCCACCGGGGGTGCCCCAATAACCCTTGAACGGATCGACACCTCTCCTCACTAGAAGTATCTTGCCGTCTCTTATGACGATAGGGTCTACAGATACGCCTCGGTTTGAAAACCTCTCGCATTCTGGACACTGTTCATGATTATTCAAAGTTATCATAGATCAACTATACACTTTCACGAATGATATAACGAAACTGCTATGATGCAGGAATCTCTAACAAGCGGGCTCTAGTCTAGCGATCTCGATATCGATTAAATACAAAATGCACGAATTAACAGATCTAAATACCGGGTATTTAAAACTGGATCAAACTATTTCTTCGAAGTTCTGCTGTCGCTTCTCGAAAGTAGGTAGATAAAGGCGCCCAAAAACACTAAAAACAAGCCTGTGCCGATAGGTGAGCCCCATCCGAAAATTGCATACAATGTGTCCATATTTTCCTCCTTTATTGTGTGATTTTATTGTACTCCCTGACCCCTACCAATGCTAGTGATTGATCCCGGTATAGCCTGCGGATAACCTCTTGTACGATTTGGTTAAAAACGCGGCGGCAGCAAAGATCGCCATGATCAATCCGGCAAAGAAAAAGACGAGTGCGATACCGCGTGCCTGGCCATCGCCGAGCAACCAGCCGAACGTCGCTTTTCCGGCATCAGAATTCATAAATGGAATGATACCAAACTGAGCGATTGGTGCGATCATAAACGCCGTTATCGGCGCAGCCGAAGCCTCAAAGGCCTGAGCAAATCCAAAAACACGACCCTGCCGTTTGAACGGCACAACTCCTTGAATAACTGTTTGTTCGGCTGCCTCAACTACCGGTATGAGCACCATGTATACCCATATTCCCGCCACATACAACCACCACCATTCACGGATCGTAAAGAACGAACCGAGTAGCCCCATCAAGACCGCGACGCTCAGGAGCGTCTTCATCGGGTTCTTGCCGAGTCCGTACTTTGCGATCAGTAGTCCGCCGATGACAAAACCGGTTCCAGCCACGCCGAATACCACGCCCCATAGTTGCACAGGAAACATCGTTAGGCCATACGGATCCATCAGTACCATTTAGACACCGCCGATCAGATTGTTAAAGGTCGAAAAGATGATCAACGCGAACAGTCCTGGTACAGCCTTGATCGCTGCAATACTGCCCCTGATATCGATCTTTTTGTTCTTTAGTTCTGGATCATGAGCGATACCTTCCTCGGGAATCTCAACGGTCATTAAATGGATCATCGCCACTGCCGTAAAAACTATCGCGATAGCCAGCGTCCATCCCATACCGAGTAGTCCAATCGACAGACCGCTAAATACACTAGTTACGATAAAACCGATCCCCTGCACCGCCCCGACCAGGCCATTAGCCTTGTCGCGGACATCACTAGGAACCAGTAGGGTTACTGTCGTCGACAGTGCAATATTTCTCATATTTTCAACGACACCACCGACTAGGATAATACCAGCAAACAGCCAAAAGACAGGCCCGCCTATATTTGCTATCGCGCTCTCGGGAAAAGCCATGTACAGGATGCCGGCTAGCGAAAACGTCACAAATGTCACGATACTAGAAAACACCATGACGTTCTTTTTCTTGTTATGATCAACTATCGTTCCAAAGGCAATACCGCATAGAGCGATGAGCAGCATATATAGCCCGCCGATGATACCTGTCGCTAGCACTGACAATGTCTCGAGATATATCCAAAAAGTCATTGCAAACCAAAGATAACTGGTCGTTACGTTTGCTATCAGTGTGTTCAACAGGACGTTATAAAAGTTTTTCATCGTCGTCTAACTAGAACAGCCCTAGTACAAACGCCGCAACCATCAGAGGCGCCAGCGATCCGCCGGCCATGATAGCGATGCGTCGCGGAATCCATCTGGCATCAACACCACCAAATATAACCGCCGACACCTGAGTTGGCACGACAAAACCGAGCCATACCCAAAACGCCAATAGGTACGGTGATTCTTCTGGTAGCAATGCCACAAAGAGCGCCAACACGAACGCCGTTACAGCCGTCACTACCATCTGCAGTGCATAATACGGCCCCATCTGAGCCTGCATCTCCTTTTGCTTTGCCTTGCTCAGTTTGTCAAAATCAAACATCTCACCCCATTGCTTCGGAAACAGAACCATATACCATAATGCCCCGACCACGAACATCGCGACCGACGCTACGACCGCACCCCAAATATTTACTTCCATAACACACTCCTCTATGCGTTAATTAGTACTTTGATTGTAGCATCTAGAGCTCGGCGGCGGCCCATATCTTACCCGCCCAGTCCCTAGCTTTCTCGATTTCTCCGTCCAGCAAATACGGTTCTTCCTGCCTACCTCCAACATAAAATGGCATAGGATCGACGATTATTTCAGCTCCGGAATCTTCCAGAGCATGAGCTAACTTGCCCATGGCGTCGCCATGTATAAATAGTTTTACCCTCGTATCAAAAGTTGTCGCTTTTATACCGTCGAGTTGTCGATTTTTCAATTTCGACAAAAATTCCTCCATACCTACGGTCGGCCTCCACCCATTGATCGGTGTACCTACCACCAATAAATCATAGTCACTTAGTTTGCTTGGTTCTAATTCCGAAATGCGAAATGCATCGCAACCCAAACCTTCAGCAATTATCTCTGCAATTTTCTGAGTATTGCCATAATTTGAGTCATATACGACTAGTGACCTCATACATAGTCCTCCCCTGCTCGGCAACTATCGTTCCCATATCTAATTTTACGCTCATTACAGGTCACGCGGAGTAATATTTCAAACTACTTCATCGTGATTATTGTCACAACTACTTACAAGAGCTAGATGCTAGTTTTGGTGTAAGATAATATCATGGCTAAACACGATATCCTCGGTGGCACTGTACATAAAATGCCAGTCGATCTACATAGAGCGTTGACCGCTAACGCCGTGGCACTTGCGGCCTGGAACGACATCACGCCACTTGCGCGAAACGAATGGATCTGCTGGATTGAATCGGCCAAACTGATCGAAACGAGGGACCGTCGCGTCGAGCGAACGCACACAGAACTTGCTAGTGGCAAACGCCGCCCATGCTGCTGGCCGGGCTGCATCCATCGCGAAAAAACTGGTAAATAGCCCGGCTAGTTTGCGATTATTCAGATGGACTTGATTTAATACGTAGCCACGAGCATATTATGATGCTAATATCATAACTAATGAAGACTACTCCAATAAATAAAATACCGCTCAAATCACCCGCCATCATCGCATCGATTATCTTTGTCGTAGTAGCCGTTAGTATTACGATATTCGTACTATTAACCATCGGTAGCAACGAATCATCTATAAAACTTACCCTGGACGAAGCAAAAAATGAACTCGTGATGGTCGAGGATGAACTAGTTAAATATGTTCCCCAGAACGCGATAGTCAATACTTACCCGCGAGCCGAAAAATCCGACGTTCTGTTTAAATGTGACGGGGAAAATACTTACTACTGGCCTGGTTCGGCACAATTTGATATCAGACCCGAGACCGATAGCGCCGCTATCATGCAAAAGATACATGATGATTGGTCAAAGAAACCTGGCTGGGATGTCAAATGGCTCGAACAAAATGCCGATAATAACGTCTACCACCTAGACATGCAACGTGATGACGGATTAAATTTCGGAATAATGAATCTCGATAACAACACCCAACTACAATTTTTGTCATTCTCTCCATGCTTCAAATTATCCAACTACGACCCAAACACATCTTATTAACCGCCTGGGCCCTGGCCAGTTATTAGATACAGTAATTAGCGCGTCCCTCACTAAAACTCAAAATCACATTCGCGAGGAGGTGGCGCGAACTGGGCTTTTCGATTGAACCATGCGCGTGGAACCTTGTCGGATATGGCAGTGTGGGCGAGTTGTAGTATCCTATCTCTCGTTTGCCTGGCTGATTCGTCACTACTGTATCGATCCTTGAAATATTCTGTCAGTTCGGAGCCTTCCTCCGCCTCCATCATCCGCCGCCATTTCTCGAATACTACACGGTATGATGCCGGTAGATCTAACGACAACAACCCGACAGCGCTATCTATCCACCTACTGCCGTGGAAGTATCCATCTGCAAATTGGTGCGAGTCTGGCGAGTCGGCA
>JBARQK010000122.1:0-8895 GCA_049643705.1 Saccharimonadaceae bacterium (SeqCode)
ACTATGGATGATCAGGCACCACACCTTGATCGACAGTCTAGACGGTTTAAACCGCATAAAGGGTGAAGTGATGCCAGAATTGCGCTTGGCGCAGATGCTAGGAACGCACGCCTATCATTGTCTATTAACTAGCCAGGAGCTAGGCGTAACCTACGAGAAAAAGTTATCGTCGCAGATCGAGAATAGTATTCGTTTGTTATTTCCTCTGAGTGGCCAAAGATGGTATCAGAGTTTGATATTTCTATCGATGCTCTTTGCCCTAAATATACCCCACTTTGGCGCAATATACGGTCTTGTCGTTGGCTGGCCACTACATACGGTCGCTGCGTTGATCATCCTAGTCCTTGCGTCGCAGATGATGTATGCGGCTCTGTTGCATCGGTTATGGGACGGAAAATGGCTGTTGGGAGGCTTGATGTGGCCAGTAGTGATCGTTCAGGAGCTAGTTCTATTTATTGTCTCACTATGGCGCTACGCAACAGGCACGGTCACCTGGAAGGGTCGACCTGTCGCTGGTCCATATAGTAAATAAACCTTGTTTGCTTACTTTTCTAGCGGAATCGTAACACTAAACGTAGAGCCGTGGTTTAGTCGGCTAGTCAGCTCAATGTTTGTGCCGATTTTACGGGCGAGTTTGGCCGCAACGTATAGACCTAGTCCCGTACCGCCAGTTTCGCGGGTACGATAGTCCTCGGAACGATAGAATTTATCAAAGACTTTTTCTTGTTCATTTTTGCTGATGCCGATACCAGTATCTTTGACTGCAAATGTGACCTTGCCGTCCTTTTGTTTTACAATCAGTTTGATATTTCCTTCTTTGGTGTATTTGATAGCATTTGTGATAAAGTTTTGCAGCAGTTCCTGCAGGTATAGCCGACTAGCAGTTACATGTTCGGACGATACGGCCATATCGAGATCAAAGCGTAGACCCTTTTTCTCGGCCTGTGGTGAATATTCGTTAAATAGTTCGTGAATCATCTCGCCGATGTGTATTGATTCGACTTGGTCGGCGAGGCCACGTTCGGCTCTAGATAGCGTACTGAGGTCATTAACCATTTTTGACAGATAGACGACCTGCTCATGAGCGACAGCCAGGCTATCTACTAATTTGTCGTTCGGAACGTCCCCGCGGCCCATCATCATTGTTACGTTGCTGATAGTGCCTTCGGCAATCGTTATCGGTGTACGCAGTTCATGGCTAACGACAGATATGAACTCGTCGCGTTCTTCCTCGAGGCTTTTTAGCTTTGTGATATCGCGTAGGATCAGGACGTAACCTTCGCGAGCGCCAGTGCGAGACCGCTTGCCGGCATAGCTACTCTTTATCGGAGAAAAGGTGATCTCTAGTCTGATTTGATCGTCATCGCTGATTTCCATCATTAGATCGTCGCGGACAACTGTGCTCTTTGCGTCTTTCGATACCGAAAACAGCCTGACGTCGTTGCCTTTCAGATCCTTTAGACGTAGAACAGAGTCAATATGCTGGCCATTCAGGTTGATATTGGTATCGATTAGGTTTAGACTGGCCGCGTTAAATAGACTAATCATTCCTTCGTGGTCAGTGCTCAATATGGCGTCGGTTAGGTTGTTGACGATTGTCAGAGTTCGATCGCGTGCAACGGTTTCACCCAATCTCGAACGTACTAGCTCAGATCTGTCGATTTCTTGTGTTCGACTGATCGATATCGTTACTAGCCCGACGATCAAAACTGACATCATGTAGAGCAAGCTCAGGATGGTTGTCTCCGGAGAATTCTTGAACAAAAATATATCGGCTAAACCGACACTTATAAACGTCATTGTACTGAACTGTAGGCCGCGGTTACCTAGGTATAGATAGCTAGCCAGGAACAACATTACCCACGCGAATATAAATGGGGACGCAAAGCCGGACACAAATAGCAGATAGGCCACAGCGAATAGATGATATAGTGAAAGCCGAATAATCGACCATATGGTCATCTTTGGAACCGACAGGAATTGCAGGACCGCTACTGCTACCCAAAATATCGATATCAAAAAGAAAACACCGTCACCAGAATATCTGGAGCTATCGGCAAAGTTTGCTTGTATCAATAAGCCATATAACGTCAATATGACCGGAAGTAGTAGGCCGGCAAAACGAATGACCTGGATAGTCCGCGAGTTGATCCTCTCCCCACCGTTTTTCATGCTAGGCTTATTATAACTAGCCTCGAGCATTTTGACCATAGTGATACTAGATAGTTGGCGTCTGCTTCTTGAGGAGTCGACGATGTTCCTTATAGTTAGCGTCGGCCATTTCTACTAGTTGCCAAAACGACGCTGAATGATTCATCTGTTTAGTGTGGCAGAGTTCGTGGATCAAAACGTAATCGATCAGCTCGAACGGCAATTTCATGAGCGCGATGTTGAGACTGATCGTGCCGTGGGTAGAACAACTGCCCCATCGGCTAGATGCGTGTGAAAAGCGTACTTTTTCGTAAGTGTATCCAAATGATTCGGCCATATAGCTAATGCGTTTTGGCAGGTAGCTCTTTGCTTGCTTTCGTAGTGCAACGATAACGCCGTCTTTGATTGCACGATTTGCTGCTGGAGATTCGATCGGCATATGCGCCGGAATAGTGACTAGCAAGTGTTGCCCGCTGAGTCTATGGCTTAATTGATGGCTCTCGGTGCGCTGGATTTTGAGCCAATGACTCTTGCCTATCAGATCACCGTCGTTATAAATCGTTTCCGGGTGAGAACGAGCGATCATTTTCTGTAGTTCACTACGGGAACTGACGATCAGACGTTTGATCATGAATACTGGTACGTACGGTGGTGCCACGGCACGCAATTTGCCGTTCGGCGATACACGAATGCTAACTTTTTTAGCCCTAGACAGCCTCTGGACTGTTATATCGCCGAGTTCGCTATCTGTAAATTCTGTCAAGACTAACCTATCTTATTAATATCGGACCGCGACGTCGTGGTGGTGTGGCTTCGACCGGACGTTCATTAGCGACGGTTGGCTGACGTGACTCGGACAGACGCCTCAGTACCATTTTTACCTGCGCCGCATACGTGTGCTTTCCGCTAATGACCACTGGTTTTTCTGATACATCGAGTGGAGTAAACTTGCGTTTTAGTCGGTCAAACTCATTATCGTCGATGGGCCATGGTTTGTAGTTTTGGCGGGATGAACGCGAACGTGCGGTTGCTTCGTCGACCTGCACCCATATAAACATCACCTCATATCCTGCTTCGCGAGCTTTTCTGGATAGAACCATCCTATCGGTTTTTGTATAGCTCGGGCCATCATAGACGATAGATGATTTTGTTTTCAGTATCTGATCGAGTTGAAAATTGATCATCTTTTCAACTGATTCGGCGTCAGTACCGAGGGGTAGAGTAAAATCAAAATCGATCAGTGGGGCGTTAAACATATCAGAAAATTTTTCAGCAAAAGTACTTCGGCCGCTACCGGGCAGACCGGCCATCACGATCAGATGAGGGGTGCTAGGGCTAAGTGATTTCATCTATTCGATTATAACAGGGATATCCACAGTTATAAAGTTTGCGTTCGTTCAGCTAGTTGAACCGCCAGTCTCCCCTGCGACTTTTACCAACTCTACGCTGTCTATCCATCGGTACATGCACTTTGAACAGACATCTAGCACTACTCCCGTGTGCTGATATTTGGTGTGCTTCATCCAGTGCGAGCAATACGGACAGGTTAGTCGTCTTTTTGAGTGCTGGCTTGCGTGATCAATGGCATCAGTCGATAAAAGTGGTAGTGTGCCATCGTCAGAAGCGCGCTGACGCAGGTCAATCAACTGCTTGCCAGTTACTAATAGACCATGACCATCAGGACATCTCAGATATTGATTATCTACCTCGAGTGCGATGTCGCATATAGGACATCTGACGATACGGTTGATTCGACCGCTGTATGGTAGGTTCGCTGGGTTTTTCTGACGATCGCTCGGGATCTCTATGGCGGGTCGTATCTGACTGACAAATTCATCAACCAATGCCATTGATGGTAGTTTGTCATTACTCATAAAATGAAGCGTATCGTCGACTATCTCCCACTGGAAATTTTGGCAAAATTCGACAGTAAACAACATCGCTTTCGGGTCTAGCACATACCTGCCGTGCGTATCTTGATCTGGCGCAGCGTATAAATGAAAATAATTCGGATAATCGCCTTCGAGAGTCAACTCGCGCATGCCAGTGCTGGCGTAGTCAGAGTCATACCTAACAGGCGAACCCAACAAATGCGCTCCAGAACGAAAAGGCAGTTCGATCGAGTAAAGCCCTTTGACATCGTCTCTAGACGACAGCGCTAGATGAGATATCAAATAAATAAACGGCATGCCTGAAGGTGTCATCCCGCTGTGGCCGTTGATCAGTTTAGGATCTGCGACTCTAGATAATAATATCGAGCTCTGACTATATTTTCGAATACGTTTTGGTAGACGTTTCTTTATGGCCGCATATAAACTCATCGCCACTAATATAAAAATGACGATTATCGTTATGTAGAACAAATCATACATAAAGGCTACGAATCTTTCGTTTTCATATACCTCATTATACATATACACCTAACGATCAATTAACGTTGGACATAGTGCGGGGATCGGTTTGCAGAGGCTCGATCGTCAACTCGGCGTGAGTGCGACCGAATTGCTATCGTGACAATCAGAACAACTATCGGTCCTAGTGAATCCAACGCCGACAATCACCTGATTTTGTAAGCCAACCCGACACATTACGCGTATAGTTGACACGTAGTCTATCCTAGAACATACTAAAAGTATACTCTAAGAAATATTGGCATGGGCATCTGGGATCGTGCCTATCGCATCCCAGCTAGACACCTACGGTCTACCAAGCTTTTCGTAATCTGACTGCGTACAGCCGGTTGGATATGTACATATAGGGGTACATTTACCATCTGACGTACATGATACTAGTGATGTATTTCCCCAGTCTTTCACAAAGCTTTTGATTTGTGCATCGTCCTTTTCAATATTAATTTGCGGGAATGTCTGTCCAATAATAATTTGCTTGTCTGCCGACTTGATGTAAATACTTCCTTTACTACACATTTCTGGGTGACCTGAATTTGACGCATCGCGTATGTGACGAAGTGTGATAATAACTCTAATCGCAGTGTCAATCAATTCTTCTCGCGTCGTTGCAGTAGTCGAAACCGTGCCTATTAACTCGTAATCATACCTCCCACCGGAATTAAGTACGCATTGCACTGAACTATCCGAGACTCCTTGAACTGACGCGACATTACTACTTACGGCACGATTGAAGTCTGCAGCCGTTGCCTTACCTGCTGTGGTATCTTTTACAAAATCTCCTGCGAGTAATGCGAAAAAGCCGATAACAAGAATTATTAGCAAGAAGGCGGTGACGCGAACCGCGATGGTTGCCCACCGAAGAATATGAGACTGAGGTTTTGGCGGTATCTGTATGATTGACTGTGCCGGAACTGGCTGGATGGGCTGTGAAGGTTTCGGTTGCGTGTTGAGCGGTTCGTATTTCATGGCCAAAGTATATCATACTTGTCGGGTCGTGATTTTATTCACGTGCTCCATCACAAAAAACACGACTCGCCATAAAAATTGATCGTATCTTTTAGCAATAATGATGCTCGTTCACATTCTACGAAACTGCAATTCAGGCAGGAAGTCATAGCGCATTTGTGAAGCTGCCTTGCAGAGCGCCGACATGGTTCTCCGCACCCACAACCATCGGTTTTGGGTGGAGCCGACCTCAAGTGCGCTATGTCATTCATTGCTTATCGATGGATTTTCGGGCATGGGGCTCAGATTTCAGTTAGTGGAGTTCTGGCTTTTCGTCGTCGTATGAGGTTTAGCCCGTCACCAAATCGATCTGATTCGAGATTTTTTGACGGATGTCTTCAAACCCAGTGTTATAGGCATATTCCTCTGCTGTGTATAATTCCTCCAAAAAACGGGGCATATCGTCAACATCACGAAAGATAAACGCTTTGTATAGGATTACTACTAGCTGAGCTCTGGTGTATTCTATCGGGTTAAGGAACTGTTCGACGTATCTTTCAGATATCAATGCGTATTCAAGCCATAGCTGCTGCAGCCTATTTTGATCAAATCTTGGATCTAAAAGAGCGGTTCTGATCTCATAAATTACACTGTTCAGTTCCGCATCCAGTTCGAGTGCATCAAAGAGTGAATCGAGATTCGGTCTTTCGGGCTCGGATCCAGATTGATCTGATTCGTTTATACGTTCGTTGTTCATAAACATATCATAGCAAACGGGCCAACTATTACTGAATCCGCACTAGAGCTTATCAAAGAGTTGTTATCGGATGTACCGATTTCAAGGACTCGAATTTCGAGCAGTATCATCGTTTACTCTAGAAGCCTGTTGGGCACTTGTTCCTGGCGTTCGAGGGCGAACAGATCACACGTCGTCAGGCAATTCCCGTAGTGTGTTATCGATATCATTAACGATTCTTCAGGTTAGTTTATCGGACAAGGTTTGGTGTCGGAGGGCCGGATACGAACTATGATAAACTATCGTTTTACTAATATCGTGAAGCAGGACTATTACTACGTCTCTCCATTCAAGATGAAGGATCGATATCTAGTTTGCTTAAATCATACCCACAACGGATGGCACAATATTCAAGACATTCTCGTTGTGTTCCATCAGAGACGCCACATGATACCCGCATTTGATGCAATCGATAATCAATCTCACCGTCAGGCATGTCAATCCTAGAACCTAGATCTTCCAATAATGCTATTGTTAAACCCATAAATTGCTTTGCTCTTTGTCTGAAAGACTCTACGTTATCATCCGAAGCATCGCCCAACCCATCTTTAATGATGCTGGCTATTGTATCGATGGTTTCCTCCGTCCTGATATTCTCATCACGAATAAAATCCATAGCTTCGTCTACGTCTGATATGGTTACGTCTCCGCCTGGCATAGTCGCCCCAAGGAAGTCCACCCACGGGCTATCAAAAGGTATCTGCAGCGCCATCATCCAAATCGCAATTAACTGTTTCTTCCCTTCGTTAACTCTAAGAAATCGATCGTCATTCGGGTTATTTGACGCACCGAGCAGTTCTAGGCATGCGCCATAGAGCCATTGTTCGTTAGAAATTACCGCCTCTCTACAGAGGTCAGCCGATAACCAGTTAGTTGACCCAGATTCTAAATGACGGATGACTGTTTCGTTACGAGTTCCGTCTGGATATGACAAGCAGATAGCTTGGATTGGCGAATCTCTCAACTGGTCAGTAAGCCTGAGAATTCTTTTGGATTCAGCAGATTCAGCCTCCTGATGCATGGCATCGCTAGCGTTAACCTCTTCAAGAAAGTCATCGAACGCATCGTGTGAAAATGGACCTTGATCTGCAGATGACTGGGACATAATAGAACTTTATCACACCTCTGTTGACGAAGCAAAAGCCTATGGTTATTGTGTACGAGATTACCTACCGTCCTTCATGTTCTCCCAGTGTTCTCGGGGACAAATAGTTGCCCAGTTGAGTTTGTGTTCGGGAAATCTTGTATACAGACCATAGTGAGCGAAGTTAGAACATTACGAATATAAACGTCGCAAACCCTAGCATAAGTTTTCTAGGTCTGCTTCCTTATCTCAAGGGTTTGCCAGTAAGGTTCTGCATAATGTTCTACTGTGACTGTAATCCCGAGTTTGTCACTGAAGGCCAAGGCTGGTAACAGATGATTGAGCACTTGTTCTGCAGTTGCACGAAAAACACGGCCTCGGTTACTAATCTTTAACCACCCGTCACTATCACGATAGTAACGTTCAATAATATTTTTTCCTTTGAATGTGATGCAATAGGTATCGTTGGTCTTCTTCATGAATATCCTCCTTCCGAATATTAAAACAAAAAAGACTTATAAAAAAGTCTTCGATCATTGTGTTTATACTTGGCAGAGGCACATGGACGATTACCGAACCTACTGTGGTGTAATAAGTTTTTATGAGGCCGGGCGAGATGTTTAGCTACTACTGCGCGTTCCCATCTCTCATCTCTTCCCAGCGTTCTCGGGGACAAATAGTCGCCCAGTTCGCCCAATTGAGTCTGTATTCGGGAAATTCTGCAGGCAGGACAGTATGGAGTCGTTCCGGTTCGCTATTCGGTATGCGATCTGGAAACCTTATTCCATCGAGATGATCTATTTCGTGCTGTGCGATGCGTGCTACAAATCCAAAAAGTTTGTGCTCAATCTTTGTACCCGTTCTATCGAATGCTTTTAGCGTGACTGACTCGGATCGTTCGACTATACCGCAAATATTCCCACATGACCAACACGCTTCCCGACCGATAGCTAACGATTCGGATCGTTCGGTTATCTCTGGATTGATTAAGACATGTAGGTTCTGTGGCTTATTCGAACCGTCTGCTGTGACGTCGATCGTGATAATCCGCTTGCCGATACCTAATTGCACCGCTGCTAGACCAACCATCTGTCTAGAGTCATGTTCACTATGGCCTTTTCCGGCAGAAAGCTCCAGCATCCGATCGATCACTCCTTGAATAAAGAGTGACAGCACCTCATCAGGAGCCACTTCTGCGGCTGTGGTATTTAGAATTTGATCGGTTGGGTCTACTAACTCAAGGTTTTTAGGAGTCAATTCGGTCATAATTCTATTATAGTTCATTTTATATAGACGGCTAGAGCCAAGGCGAGGACTGACTTGCATTCCAGTACACTTGGCAGGGGCAGCAGGACTCGAACCTACGACACCTGGTTTTGGAGACCAGTGCTCTACCAACTGAGCTATGCCCCTATGGATTGATACTAGAACAGTATATTAAAACCGAATCTATCTGACTATTTTGAATCTTTCTGTTCTTGGGAAACGCGAACGGCACGACGGAAACG
>JBARQK010000123.1:0-8188 GCA_049643705.1 Saccharimonadaceae bacterium (SeqCode)
CCGAGCTAGCGATGTATGCTTCTGGCTGGTAATAATCAAAATAACTGACAAAATAATGCACTTCGCTTTCTGGGAAAAAACTCTTGAACTCACTATATAACTGAGCAGCCAAAGTTTTATTGTGTGCGATCACGAGCGTCGGTACGTTGCGATTTGCGATAATATTTGCCATCGTAAAGGTCTTGCCACTACCAGTAACACCAAGCAGGGTCTGTTCGCGCTCGCCAGCATCGAGACCCGCGATTAATTGGGCAATGGCTGAAGGTTGATCGCCAGTAGGCTGATAGTCCGATTTTAGTTGGAAATGATCCATCCTTGTATTATACATCTGCGGTGCTAGTACTCGCCTAGATGCAAAGTCAATGGCAACTAGCCGCGGCCGCCGCGTCTCTCGTTGACTTGCGAGTCGGTGCCGTCGTGTTCAAAGTCGGCATATTTTTTATCCAGAGCGTCGATAACCAATTTCACTAATTTTCCCGGATCGGAATTATAAATTATGTCTTTGGCGCCAGGAGCTTCGATATTGTCGAGTAGAGTCTTTGTATAATCAGCTAGACCGCCACTGCCGATCAATACACCGCAAACCTTACGGCTCTCGAGGGCTGTCGCCATCTCGTGCAGGCTTCCCATACGTCCGCCTACGGTGATAACGGCGTCTGAGCTACGGACTAGATGAACATCCCGTCCTACGTACTCCATAGATGTAAAATTGATGTAGTCGAATTCTTTAGTCGGCAGACGATATACAGCGACGTGTTCTCGAAAAGAGCTGGCTGGCGAGAAGCCGACAGATACACCCTTGCGATCTTTGACGCTGTATGCGCCCTTTGCTGCGTAGTGCGGCAACCCGACAGTTGCGCCTGTTAGTAGCGTCTTGCCGGCTTTTGCTATAGCCTCGCCTAGCTCAAAGGCTAGTTTGTGAGAATTTTTGACGGTCTCGCCGCTAGCAGCACCCGAAACACAAATCTGATATCTCATTAGTAATAAACCTCCGCATGATAATAATCCGGCGCATGGTCGAGATAAGCCTTTATCTCATCCAGTTTCAAAAGCCCCTCCTGTGCGCCAAGTTTCTGTACGACACTCATACTGTTGATCGGCGCCCAAGACAGGGCTGTTTCGATCGTCTCACCGCTAGCTAGTGCCGCGACGACAGTAGAGGCAAAAGCATCTCCGGCGCCAGTACGATCTAGTGGTGGCGCTGGGTCAGGATAATTCGGAACCTTGATCAACTTATCTCCGACCGAGGCATAGGCTCCGTCAGGCCCGTCGGTAATGATAGCAGTATTGACGCCCATATCGTGCAGCCCCTGGGCTAAATCTTTGATATCGCGAGTCTCACGTCCAGTAACATCAGCTGCTTCCTCTCTGTTCATAAAGACTATTTCTGATCGGCGATAGATATCACGCAGTTTTTCTGAGCCCCATTTGAAATGATATGTTCCTGGTTGAAATGCCAGTTTAATATCAGGGTTTTCCTCTAGATAACCTAACATGTCTTGATGAAGTCCCCACGAACGATCACTAATAGCCGATAGATATATCCAATCTGGTGTTGTTTCCGGCTGCTTCCAGCGATAGTTGTAGTCCTCATATTTGATCAATATAGTGCGATCAGCACCATATCTCAAGACGTAATGATAGTTCGATTTCATGCCCTTGCTAATCTGCAAGGGAGTAACATCGATAGCTTCTGCAACGAGGGCGTCCTTCATGTCTTTGCCGACTTGATCATCACCGATAAAACCCATCAGACCAGTTCTGATGCCGAGACGGGAGAATGCAACCGATGCATTGGCTGAATTCCCTACACCGTTTAATATATCAACTCTTTCGTACGGAGGTTTGTTACCAAACTCCATGCTGAGACGTTTGTTACCTTGCTCGTCGGTATCAATCCTCGCTTCGTCCTGTTTAAGTTGGATGAAGGCATCGGTCACGATATCACCGACCGATAGGATGTATGGCTTATCGGGATTGCCGGATTTTTTCTTTGATTCATGATAATCATCTAGCTCACATCGGCCCAAACCGGCGTCGGCAAACAGTTTTTTGACAGCCCGCGTGTTGGTTAATTGGTGTTTGGTATAGCGTTCGGTTATCTCGTGCTCTAACGAACATGTCAGGTGTGCATGAGTACTTAGCTCAAATGTATTGGTGGTATTCTGTTTAACGTCTTCGCGGTTAAAAGAAATAACTTTACCATCAAAAACTAAGCCAACGTAATCAGTGTCGGTAAACAAATGTTCGTCATCAACATGAGCGACTAGAGAACGAAAAAGCTCGAGCGGTGTCGTGTCGGATGGGTCTAGCCCGAGTTTTCGCATAACAGCGTGAGCTATATGAGTGATATCGGCAATCAGCCTGACATCAACTCCCTCGCCGTGCGTTGATTTTTCTAGGTCAGCAAGAGATATATAAAAAGTTGGGTTATCACAGTCTAAAAGTCTGGCTAATATTCTGGACATTTAAAATTTCCTCTCTGTTATCGGCATTTCATGTAGAACCGCGCCTTTACGAAGAATGGCTGTTTTTGCGCCAATAGCAGTCACTACTGATGTAGAGTTGGCACTAGCAAATATCACCGAATCGCGTAAACTTTTTCCCTGGCAATACTGGCTCAGAAAACCAGATCCAAAGGCGTCGCCAGCGCCCGTTCGATCAACAACCTTTACGTCGTCATACATACCGGCGTGGACGACCGTTTCACCATCCAGCGCCAAGACTCCATCAGATCCATCGGTTACAATGACCGTTTTGACATAACGCTCAGCATGACGAGCCAATTCTTCTAACGAAGTGCCTTCGACTATTTGTTGCATTTCTTCGCGGTTTGCCATCAACACATCGACATCCGCGAGTAGCGTTTTGAGTTTTTCGGGATTTTCTAACTCACCTCTGCCTGGATTAAACATGACTTTGATGCCTTTTTGCTTTGCGCTAGTCAGGATATGGTCGAGGACCTCCATTTGCCCTGCGATACTGGAGACATACAGCCAATCAGCTTTGATGTCATCAATCTGAAAATCTTTTATATGATAGTGCGTTGATGCGCCTCGATAAGTCAGGATCGTCCTCTCGCCACTCGGCGCTAGTAGCAACATAGAATAGCCCGTGTTATACCTGTCCGAATAGCTAACATGCGCCGTATCAACACCCTCGCGATCGAGATCATCCAAGACGGCTTGTCCGGCAGGGTCATGACCAACCGTCCCCATAAATGCCGCCTCTAGTCCTTGACGAGCAAATGTTACCGACGCATTAGTCGCACCACCGCCAGTACTAAAGTCAATTTTATTAACATCAGCCTTGCTGCCTAGCTCTAACATCTCGAAACATTCGTGCGGTCGCAAACAGACAGGCTTGAAAGCGTCGCTATGACTCAAGAATACGTCCTGAACTGCAGCACCTATCGACAGGATTCTCGTCATCGAACCGCTTTCCCCGCGCTACCAAATGCTTGGATCTTTTCCTCAACTACAGCCTGAACGGCACCGTATACCTCTGGCATCAGTTTAACGATAGCGTATTCATCGGGGTTGTCGGTCAAGACTTTTTCGAGAGTTTTTCGGAAAGCATATCGCATATCGCTGTTTATATTTATCTTGCTAACACCGATCTTGGCAGCCTGTTCAAAATATTCTAGAGGCGTGCCGCTACCGCCATGCAAGCTGATCTGACACTGAATCGCTTCGCGGATACGTGAGAGTAATTCAATATCCAGAATCTTTGGGACGGGATACTTACCGTGTAGATTGCCTATCGCAGCAGCATAGGTGTCGATGCCGGTGGCGTCGACAAAACTTTTTGCAGCCTCTGGCGTAGAAAATGTTTTTTTGATCTCTTCGTAATCAATCGCTTCGGTGTGAACATTACTTGATCCGCCAAAATAATGTGGCTCACTCTCAACTAGTGCCCCGGTAAATTTAGCATAATCGACTACTTCTTTGGTGCCTGCGATGATCTCTTGTTCGGTCGCATCATGATTAGCCTGGGAAATATCGATATGAATGAACTCATAGCCGGCGTCGATGGCGCGTTTACACGCCTGGACTGACGGGCTATGGTCGAGATTGATGTACATCTCGACACCATATTCACTGCGATAGTTATCGACTAGGTCACGGACATTCTCGATACCCAGGGCATCTACTTCGCCTTGCGAGACCTCAACCAGAACTGGAGCGTTCAATTTCTGAGCTGCCCGAGCAACTGCAATTAGCGTTTCTTGGTTATCGATATTAAAGGCGCCAACGGCAAAACCCTGGCTGCGACTGCGCTGCATTAAATGTCTGGCTCTAACAGTCCTATCGCGTATTTCACTGATGGTCAATCCCATGCGCCCCCTAAAGATTGTTTATTGTCATCTGGCAATTATTATAGCTTATGTTTAAACAAATAAAAACCTCCGTTGGGATATTTTTTATCTGTGGTACTGCGGCGTCGACGCTATAAATTCCTGAGTCGAGAGTGCGATGTGTGATCCATTCAGACCAAACGCCTCCAGCAGCTCGGTTGGTTTGCCAGATTCGCCAAAACGGTCATAGACACCGAGGCGCCTCAGCGGTGTTGGCATTTTCTCAGCTAATAACTCAGCGACAGCCGAACCAAAACCGCCAGCGACTTGAGCCTCCTCTGCGGTTAGGCCGCGACCAGTTTTACGTAGACTTGCCAGAACTGTTTCTTCATCAAGCGGTTTAATGGTAGGAACATGTACAACTTCGGCCGAAACACCTGACTTTGCGAGTTCATCCGCAGCCGCCAGACATTCATATGTCATAGTACCGGTCGCTAGCAGCGTAACGTCGATACCTTCTCGTAATATGTACGCTTTTCCGATCTCAAATGGTGATTCAGCGACGCTAAATACCGGCGTTTTATCCCGCGCCAATCGCAAATATGCTGGTTTACCGCTAGTGGCGATTGCCAGGGTGGCTTTTTCAGCTTCGACACTATCGGCCGGTGCGATAACGGTCATATTTGGCAAAACTCGCATCAAGGCGATGTCTTCGAGCATCTGATGCGTCGCGCCGTCCGGACCAACGCTGATACCGGCATGCGATCCGACAACAACAACAGGCATGTCGTTTAGACAGATCGTCGTACGAATCTGCTCCCAGTTACGTCCTGGACTAAATGCGGCATAGCTAGATGTAAATGGTATTTTGCCGACACGAGCTAGGCCACTGGCAACAGTAACGAGATTTTGCTCGGCGATACCTACTTCGATAAATCGTTCAGGAAAAGCATCGCGAAATAAATGCATCTGTGTACTCTCGGTTAGATCGGCACATAACGCCACTACCCTTTGGTCGGCTTCGCCTGCCGCTCGTAGTCCACGACCAAAACCAGCGCGTATCGGCTCGCGCGTAACGTCGTCTGCAAATATATTTTCTGCTAGCGGGTACATTAGGCCAAGTCTCCTGAAGTTATTTTGCCGTCTAGTGTACGAAGTTTGTTTAATGCCTCACGCGCCTGCTCGTGGTTTGGCGGAACACCGTGCCATTTATAGTCGTATTCCATAAAATCAACACCTTTGCCTGGTATGGTATGAGCTATAACGACACTTGGTTTATTCGTGATTGCTTTTGCCATGTTTGCGGCATCAATAATACTATCGATATTGTGACCATCGATTTCCTGAACGTGCCAACCAAAACTCTGCCATTTACCACAAAGGTCTTCGAGTGGCATAACATTGTCGGTTGAACCATCGATCTGAATGTTATTGCGATCGACAAAAACTATCAGTTGACTAAGCTTGTATTTGCCGGCGAACATTGCCGCTTCCCAAATATTTCCCTCGTCCAACTCACCGTCACCAGTAGCGACATAGACAAAACGATGCTTTTGATTGTCCAGGTATTGAAATGCATAAGCCACACCAGCAGCCTGACTGAGACCACTCCCTAGTGGTCCGCTCGTGTTCTCTAGTCCTGGTAATTTCGTGCGCTCTGGGTGACCCTGCAACCTCGAGCCGTACTTGCGAAGAGTCAGTAGTTCCTCTACGTCGAAATAACCGCGCTCTGCCATAGTGGCGTATTGGACTGGTACGGCATGCCCATTGCTGAGAAAGAAATAGTCGCGCTGATCCCATTCAGGATTTTGCGGATCGATGTTCATGATCTGAAAATAGAGTGCCGTTAACAGATCAGCCATGCCTAGCGGCCCGGCGCTATGCCCGCTGCCCGCCTCCTCTAGCATACGAATAATATCCTCGCGGATGAGATTTGCCTTGTGCTGCAGTTGTACTAGAGTTAATTGCCCACTCATGTATTTATCATTTTAACATAAGTGGTTTGTCGTGACGCTGATAAACTAGATGACACTACGTTTATTTATTTCGCGCACTAAATTGTCGTAAACTACCTGCGGGTCGTCGGCCTTTGCGATCGCACCACCGACGTTAATCACATCAACACCGCCCTGAGTCAGACTAAAGACATTTTCGATATTTGCGCCCCCATCCCAACCGATCTCGACTGACGGACGGATATTGCGGATTAAACGGACTTTTTCGAGCTGCATCAGACTGGCCGTCCCGCCATAATGACCTAGATCACCACTGAATATCAGAACGTGGTCTGCCTCCTCGATAGCCTCGCGGACGCTGTTCGGCACGGTCGTTTTAAGCAGAGAGACACCGGCTTTGATACCCGACTGTTTAACAAACTTGAGTACTTTTACGATGTCTTCCTGGATCTCAGCATGGAATATCATAAGGTTTGGTTTTAGCGCTATGAGCTTTTGGATATGTTCGCTCGGGCGCGCCACCATAGCGTGAATATCAACTGTCCAGTTGCCCGGCCATGATATTTTTTCTGGCTCTAGTAGGAAATTAGGCGTAAACTCACCGTCACTAACGTCGATATGGACTCTTTCGGCGAATGGCGTGAGTCGCTCAACGCTTGATTTGAACTCATCACTAGACTCTACGGTAATACACGGGGCAATCTTGCTCATCAACCGATCTCATCAATCTGCTCGTTGCGACGCCTAAATCGAACTGCATTAGCGAAAGGCGTATTCAGCCATGTCTCGATGATTCCTTGCCATGCATCATCGTTATCCTCAAGCACGCGTGAAGGCAGGCATAATACGTTGCTGTCATTGTCATTTCGAGTTGTTTTTGCCTCATGAGCGTCCCAAACCACGCTCGCTCTGATACCTCGAAATCGATTTGCCGCGATTGCCATGCCCTGTCCACCGCCACATAGCAAAATTGCTCTCGGGTCTTTGTCGGTATCACCGATGATCTTTAGAGCTGCCATTTGAGCAAACTGAGGGAAATCATCTTCCTCGTCTAGTTCACGACCACCGACGTCTTCGATATCGTAACCATGCTTTGCCAGATAGGCAAAGACCTTTTCTTTCAGATAAAAGCCATTATGATCAGAGCCAAGATAGATCTTCATAGCATAAGTATAAGCGGATTAATTGCCCCTGTAAAGTACGGCGGGGCCGTAAAATGATTTGACATTATTATTTTTACATGTTATATATGTATTATCTTTTCGTTTTACCTCTCGATAACCCAATTGATTGAGGTGCGTCGAAAAGCGCATCTCAGAAAGGGGCAGAAATGTCCGAACTACTGTCCATCGTCAACACCATCGTTCTAGTCGCCATCTTCATCCTCCTCTGGGTTACCGCACAGCGGAAGGCAGATCCACAGCTCGACGTCAGGCTGAGAGATGAGCTCGACGCCATCGTCGATCGGCTCGGACGCGCCGTCCAGCACCACGTCGAAGTTTCGGCGGTCGTTGAACTGGTCCGTCAGCTCGACGCCGATCCAAAAGCGCTGGAGTTGATCAAGAGCTACCCCGAGACAGTGAGGGCCGCTGCCTGGCTGCACTACATCAACACCCTCGGGGAAGCCCTCCAGCATGCACAGACGATGCTTGCCAGCGCATACTGCCAAGACGACGGCAATGATCGATTCGGTTTCGTCAGATCGAGACGGGAGCGGGTTAACGCTATCAGGGCCGAGCTCGATGCTGCCATCGCGGCTTCGGGCGGGGGTGGCCTGCGAACAGTCTGAGATGCCAGGGGTCGGGGAGAACAATCTCCCCGACCCCTGTAGCAATTTTTAAAATTATCAATTCGCTAACAGTTCGCGCGACGTCGGCGACCAACTCCACCAGCCGATTGCTGTAGCCCCATTCGTTGTCATACCAGATCATCACTT
>JBARQK010000124.1:0-3878 GCA_049643705.1 Saccharimonadaceae bacterium (SeqCode)
AGCTACAGCCCCTCCAGGACGCCGCTAACGAGACAAAATTGTTCGACTCTACATTGTCCGATCGAACTGATTTCGTGCATCGAGCGATCGGTGATGAGGTCGAAGTTACTATCACCCCCTAGTCTCCCCGCCCTGGTTTGCGAGGCCGGGCCTCGCAAACAGGACAAATGTGGTGTAGTATATAGCTTATGCCAAGCAAGAATAGAATAAAAATCTATGTTCCCGGCGCCTACTACCACGTCTATAATCGAGGCGTAGAAAAAAGGTTGATTTTCCAGGACGATCGAGATTACGCAGTGTTTTTGAACCTATTCAAAAGGTATCTGGACTCTGAATCGTATTTTGATCCTTCCAACAGAGAGTATCCCAAGTATAATGACGGCGTCGACTTGTTAGCGTACTGTATGATGCCGAATCATTTTCATTTGTTATTTTATCTCAAGGATGATGACTCGTTAAAGAAATTAATGCAGTCCGTTTGTACGGCGTACGTGAAGTATTTTAATGCGAAATATGATCGTGTTGGTCCTTTGTTTCAAGATCGATTCAAGGCGAGCCACATCCTAGAAGAGGTGTATTTGCTGCACATATCGAGGTATATACATCTAAATCCAAGAGATTGGCGCACCAGCAAATACACCAGTCTGCCCTACTGGACTGGTGATAAGATGGCAGATTGGGTACATCCTGAGCTCATTGAATCTATGGCTATGGATGACTATCTGGATTTTTTGCAAGACCACAAAGATTACGTGGAGTCATTGACCCTGATCGAATCTCGCCTCGCTGCTTAGCTTGCGAGGCCGGGCCTCGCAAACAAGGAAAATGTGGTGCTGTATGTTTTTTGTCATATTTATCTCGGCTCACTGATATATAATTATTTGATTGAGTTGGGTAGGTGCAACTCGACGAGTGCGGCGTCGAGATATGGTTTTGCCTCATCGAGCGTCAGGCCAGAACTATGTAGCGCGCCGGCAAGGTCGACTCCGACGTAGCGATAGTGCCAGGGTTCAAAGATAAAATCGGTCTGTTCACCTTTTGGGTAGCGCAAGATAAAACCGTATTTAAAAGCATTTTCTGCCAGCCACTTGCCCGCTGGTGTATCGGCGAAACATTGATCGATATAGCAGTGCCGATCGACGTAGGCAATATCCATCGATAATCCTGTTTGGTGTTCGCTCTCGCCTGGATGTGCGCTGAAAGTTTCGGCCTCGGCCTGGCAGTAAAGCCGCGAATAATTGCTAAAGTAGATATTTTGCTGTTCGTAGGAGCGATAGCAGCTACCGATCATCAGATCGTAACCTTCGGCTTTGGCAGCGTTAAATAACTTTTCGATCTCGGGCATTATATCGCTACGCATCGAGCGTTCTAGTTGGGATTTGTCGGTTCGGCTAGCGACAGTTGCGAGAGTTAGGCCTTCTGGAACATAGTGAGCGTCATCCAGCGGATATTTTTTGCCAACCACGCGCCATAGGCTCGAATCTTTCGCGTAATCTTGTTTTAGGGCTGGAATCTCTGCGGTGTTTGGTAGCTTTATGGTGACGGCTTTTGGCTTTTCCGGCTCCTCGGTTGTTTTTTTAGCGACTGGCTGCTGAGTGGTCTTCGGCTGAGAATTCAAATAGTACCAAGCTCCGGCACCGACGATCAAGCATGTCGTTACAATCACAAGAGCGACTACGCGATATGATTTACGACGTTTTATGTTCATGATGGTAAACCGAGTTTGCAGCGCGTCAGATTTGTTTTGTCGCTGACTTTGGCTTTGGTCTCGATCTCTCGCATAAGATAATCCTAGAGCGCTTCGAGGACCTTGCGGCTGATGCCGGCTTTGGCCGCGAGGTAGTCGATCATCCGTTCTAGACGGTCGATTTTGTGCTGCATGGCGGCCATCTCCATGGCGTAGTCGTCTAGTTTGGACGCATAACCGTCGATGATCGTCGTGAGCACGCGAATGTCGTCTTTGGTGGCCATGGTTTCTTTTATTTCTGCCACTTCATGACGGGTCTCTTCGACATATTTAAATAATTTCATGAATTGATCATCACTCATGCCTTTATTTTAGCACGAAATCCACCCGGCAAGTGTGCTAGATCTCGATACTGACAGGGCAATGATCACTCCCCATTTGGTCGGCGTGTATCTGAGGATTTTTTATTCGCGAGGCGATCGATTTGCTAGCCAGCCAGTAGTCGATGCGCCAGCCGACATTGCGGGCGCGGGCGTTGGCCCAGTGTGTCCACCATGAGTAAGCGTCTGTTTTTTCTGGGTAAACGTCGCGGAAAGTATCGACGAAACCGGCATCTAGGAAGTTTTGGAAGCCTTCGCGTTCTTCGTCGGTAAAACCATGTTTGCCGATGTTTGCTTTGGGGTTTGCCAGATCGATTTCGCGGTGAGCTACGTTCAGGTCGCCACAAAATAGTACAGGTTTTGACTGTTCTAGTTGTTTGACGTGTGCTAGGAAAGCTTTGTCCCAACTCTTGTGGCGTAGGTCCAGTCGGCTGAGGTCGCCTTTACTGTTTGGTGTATAAACGGTAACTACCCAAAAATTCTCGAATTCGGCGGCTATCACCCTACCCTCGTCGTTCGGGTTGCCGTAACTATCGCCAGATAAGCTGTATTTTTCGATAATTTCATCTGGGAATCCATCGATGTAACGGATTGCGGGCGTTTTGGAAAATATAGCCGTTCCGCTGTAGCCTTTTTTGACCGCGGAATAGAAATGTTCGGTGTATTGTGGGAGGTCTAGTTCGAACTGCCCGCGTTCTGCCTTTGTCTCCTGGAGGCACAGTATGTCAGGATCGTGTTTTTCGATAAATTTAGCAAAGTCACCTTTGTTGATGACTGCGCGGATGCCGTTGACGTTCCAGGAATAGAGTTTCATTGCTCATGATTATATACGGTTGATGGTTGTTTGACAAAAGTACTCCACCAGGGATACTATATGTTTGTTCCCGAGTAGATACGAGGAGGTGGAACATGCCGGACGCTGCGGATGCGCTGAGCCACATGAAGTTATTAAGCGCATTATTAAAAACTGCGCTGCAGGCAGAATCCAAGTCGAGTACTTACCTCGAGGAGAATAACTTCTCAACTCGGCTAAACGTACCTCTGCGGCTAACGCTATGGGGTTCGGAGGTTACCGTTCCCGCCGGTGTTGAGGTACTTTTCTGGCAGGGTAAGGCCAAGAGTATGGGCCCAAGTCTGTGCACGATATTTGACCGTTTGAATGAACGTCAGATAACAGTGCGGAGAGACGGGACTCTGTCGTACCGGAAAGTACGCAACTACAACGGAACACCCGCGTCGTGAGGCGCGGGTGTTTAAATTTTACATGATTGAAATCCGGTGGTATAGTATGTTTGTTCGTACACTTACAATTAGGAGGTGGCATGCCAAAAGGTCGATATGTCGATCTGGGAGAGCAACGAGACGGCCCTATTAGCGGTCAGCTGGTGAATGACGCTGACGGTAGACTGTTTCTGGAGCACCGAAATGAGAACTCTTTGCCGAAGGGCCATCGCGAACGTTACTATGTTCTGACGCGAGCTGTATCACTGAGATTTTATCGGTCGCAGTATCAGCTTTTGGTCGAAGGAGCGAGTCGTCATGACACAAATCGCTACGAGTTCCCTGCCGGCTCGATGATTTACCGGCTCGATTCTGGTTACTATGAGGTCGTACACCCCGAGAGGAGTCGTAGTATCGTAATCAAGTATATCAAAGGGGTATTTGTTTTGGGCAATATCCATGGCTTTAACTCATTTGCTACAGAACCTGCTGCAAAGTCGAATCCATTCTCATCTGGTAAGCGTCCACGCGCCCCAGGGCATCTCTGAATCCTCTTTCCCTATACGAACAGGCCGCCCGGGCTACCGGGC